>CAMDVC010000005.1 GCA_945878785.1 Bifidobacterium breve
GCCAGATCAAGCCTCACATTGAAAAGCGCTTCTCTATGGAATGGAGCCACCCAGCTCCGCGTATGCGCGAAATGATTTTGGCAATGCGCGCCATCTGGGACACATGGCTCAACGGAACAAAACTTGATTTCCGTGGTGACTTTTATACGCACACATTGATGACACCATTCTTTGCACCAGACCCTTCAGAGATGGCACCATTCGGTCCACCAAAAATTTTCCTTGCTGGTGTTGGCGAAATGATGACAGAAGTTGCAGGCGAAGTCTGCGACGGATTCTTGTGTCACGGTTTCACCACCGAGCGTTATTTACGTGAAGTCACTTTGCCAGCACTTGCACGCGGTCGCGCAAAGGCTGGCAAGACAATGGAAGGGTTTGAAATTGTCGGACCAAGCTTCGTTGTCACCGGTACAAACGAAAAAGAAATGGAAGCAGCAGCAGCTGGTACTCGTCAGCAAATTGCGTTCTACGGTTCTACTCCTGCCTACAAGGGCGTTTTGGAACTGCACGGATGGGATGGCCTTCAGGATGAACTCAATGGCCTGTCAAAGCAGGGCAAATGGGTAGATATGGGAAATCTCATCACCGATGAGATTCTCAATACGTTCGCTGTTGTTGCTGAGCCAGAACGCGTGGCCCCAGAGCTCATCTCACGTTATGGCGATGTCATCGACCGTCTCAGTTTCTATGCGCCATACAAGGCAGATCCAACACGTTGGTTACCTGTCATTGACGCGCTGAAGAAGGCCTAAGCGCCCAAACCAACTAGCCAACTCTGCACATTGATGCCGAGTTTCTCTACGTCATAGCCACCTTCTTGCAGCACCACTGCGGGCAGCCCCAGTTGCTTCACTAATTCACCACATCGACGAAAGCCGTCTGTTGTAACTGACATGTCGCAAATTGGATCAGTGATGAATGTGTCAAGACCTAAAGACACAACAATCATTTCTGCACCGAACGCATGAATCTTGTTCATCACATCAGCCAGACCGTTGACATACACATCATCACCAGTACGAGCAGCAAACGGGATGTTGATATTGCTCCCTCTGCCCTTACCTGCACCAACCTCATCTGCGTAGCCAATTGTGTAGGGGTACGCACGCGCAGGATCGGCATGAAGCGATACGTACATCACGTCATCGCGGTCGTAGAAAATCTCTTGTGTGCCGTTGCCATGGTGATAATCAACATCAAGCACAACCACCTTGACTCCGCGAGTACTCGCTACATGGTGAGCGACAATCGCCGCATTGTTAAAGAAGCAGTATCCACCGTATAAAGACGTTGTGGCATGGTGTCCCGGCGGGCGGCACAGACCATATGCAGATTTCTCGCCATCAAGAACCAACTGCATTGCAGTCATCGCAGTGTCAACTGCCCCGCGAGCAGCTTCATACGTTCCTTCTGTTAACGGTGTTGTTGTCTCGAAACACCACCAACCAAGGCGACCGCTAATAGAAGCAGGTTCCGCGCCAAGCGACATCTTGTTACGTAACGCTTGGCTATAGAACACTTCGGGAGTTACTTCACGACTCGGACCGATGGCGTCTTGGTATTCCTGCCATGCCGTAATGAGAAAGCGATGAAGCCCCGAATCGTGGACAGCATTAATGGGGTCAGTCCCCCATTGCGTTGGCGAGAGCAACTCAAAACGAGAATCGGCTGACAACACTTCGCGAATAATTTCACCGCGACCAATATGTTCAAACGGCGAATGAACTGTTCCCTTTTCAATCTCCGTATGCGGATCATGCAAAAGGTGCGTTGGGGTGTAAACAACTTTCATGCCGACAACACTAGAAGACAGTTAGTCGAAATTTGGACGCGCACGAAGAGAACGCTTCAGTTCTGCCATATCTGACGATGTGACGATGGTTTCAATGGCATCCCACAATTTCGTGGCGTTCTCACCGCGAGGAATGGTGGAGATGACGGGGCCAAAAAATGATGCCTCTTTGAGACCACCAGGGTTAAAAGTGATGATGGGCGTGCCCACATCTTTTCCCGCACGCTCAAGAGCCAGAGCTGTCTCATCGGCGATCAGACGGTCAAATGACTCGTCGTTGGCTGATAATGCCCATTCACCAGGCAGTCCAGCTTCTGCCAGCAATTTTGCAATGTGTCCTTCAATGTCAGCTACAAAAAGTTCACGCTCTTGTCTGTTGTGCAAGCTCGTACCAAATGCGGTGTACACCTTTGCGACAGCATCATTACCAGCTGCCGAACGAGCCTTTGCTGCAACACGCAAGCAAGAAGTTCCGGCTGCGTGAACGTCCTTGTATCCGGCGGGCATCGATGCGTAATCCATCTTGTCTTGATTCAAGATCTTAAGAGAGATGAACTTCCATGAGACGGTGTAGTTGCGAAGTTCTTGCACTTCAGTAACCCAACGAGATGTGATCCATGCCCATGGGCATACAGGGTCAAAGAAAAAATCAAGGTCAGCCATGGCTAGACCCTAGCGATTTCGCGTTCTTCGAATGTTTCAATAAGGTCGCCAGGCTTCAAGTCTTGGAAATCAGACAAGCCAATTCCGCATTCAAAGCCTTCACGTACTTCACGGACATCGTCCTTGAATCGACGAAGTGACTGAATTGAGCCCTTCCAAATGATGGTTCCATCGCGAAGGAAGCGCACCTTGGTACCGCGAGTGATGACTCCGGTTCGGATGAAACAACCAGCAATTGCACCAAGTTTTGGAACACGGAAGATTTCGCGCACTTCTGCTTCACCTGTGACAACTTCTTCAAACTCAGGAGCCAATAGACCGAGCATTGCGCGTTCCATGTCTTCGAGAAGTTTGTAGATGATTTCGTAGGTACGAATCTCAACTTTTTCAGTTTCTGCGAGGTCACGAGACTTACGGTCAGGACGAACGTTGAAACCAATCAGAGTTGCGTTGGTGGTTGCTGCAAGCGTGATGTCGTTTTCGGTAATACCGCCAACGCCGCGATGCACAAATGCCACCTTGACTTCTGGACGCTCGAGTTTGCGCAAACTTTCAGATACCGCTTCGAGCGAACCTTGAACGTCTGCTTTGATAACTAGGTTGAGTGTTGCCACTTCACCGGCCTGAATTTGGCTGAAGATGTCTTCTAGCTTTACTCCGCCCTGAACACGAGAGTCTCCGCGTTGGCTGAGCACGCGACGTGAATGTCCACGAGCATCACCCACTACACGAGCAGTCTTTTCGTCTGGTGCTGAACGGAATTCATCACCGGCTTGAGGTACTGATGACAAACCAAGTACTTGCACTGGAGTTGATGGTCCGGCTTCTTTGATTTGCTCACCGCGCTCGTTGATAAGCGCACGCACCTTGCCCCATGCGGCGCCTGCCACGATTGGGTCACCGACTTTGAGTGTTCCCTTGTCAACCAAAACAGTTGCAACAGGTCCACGACCAATGTCAAGGTTTGCTTCAAGAACAACTCCCTTTGCGCGCCCCTCTGGGTTAGCTGTGAGTTCTTCAAGTTCAGCAATAACTGTGAGCTGTTCAAGCAGGTCGTCGATGCCGAGGTTCTGCTGTGCAGACATTTCGACAACGATGGTGTCACCACCCCATGCCTCTGGAACCAATTCGTATTCAGCTAATTGAGTAAGAACGCGCTGAGGATCAGCATTGTCTTTATCAATTTTGTTTACTGCAACAATGATGGGGACATCAGCCGCTTTTGCATGATTGATGGCTTCGATTGTTTGCGGCATGACACCGTCGTCAGCTGCAACAACGAGAACCACAATGTCAGTGACCTGTGCTCCACGCATACGCATCTTTGAGAACGCCGCGTGACCTGGAGTGTCAATAAAGGTGACTTTCTTGCCATCTTTTTCAACTTGGTATGCACCGATGTGCTGAGTGATTCCACCGGCTTCACCAGCGACAACATTTGCTGAGCGAATACGGTCGAGCAGTGTTGTTTTACCGTGGTCAACGTGACCCATGACAGTGATGACAGGAGGACGTGGCTGCTGCATTGACTCGTCGTCATCGTCAGAGTCATCGAACAATGCTTGTAGTTCTGTTTCTTGCTGTTGACCTGGATCGACGAGAAGAATTTCTGCACCAACTTCAAGAGCGAATAGCTCCATTTGTTCGTCGCCAAGGCTCATGGTGGCTGTCACCATTTCGCCGTGCTCTAACAAGTAACGCACCACATCAGCAGGTGTGCGGTTTAACTTCGGCGCAAACTCTTGTGCCGATGCGCCACGCTCGATGATGATTGTGCCTTCAGGCACTGGTGCATTGCTATTTGAATAGCTAGTGAATTGCGGCTGCAGTTCATCGAACTCTGCCCTACGACGTGCACGAGACTTCTTGCGAGGTGCGCGACGTTGACCGTTATTACGTGGGCCGCCAGGACCGCCTGCGCCAGGACCGCCAGGACCACCAGGGCCACCAGTACGAGCACCACCAGGGCCTCCGGTACGAGGGCCGCCAGGGCCGCCCGGGCCACCCGGGCCACCAGTACGAGGAGCAAAACCTGTACGTGGACCGCCAGGACCGCCAGTACGAGGGCCT
This sequence comes from Bifidobacterium breve, assembly GCA_945878785.1. Classification (GTDB taxonomy): domain Bacteria; phylum Actinomycetota; class Acidimicrobiia; order Acidimicrobiales; family Ilumatobacteraceae; genus UBA2093. Next base: position 4,526 of record CAMDVC010000005.1, read on the forward strand.
CCAGGACCGCCAGGGCCACCAGTACGAGGACCGCCAGGACCGCCAGGTCCACCAGTACGAGGACCACCAGGACCTGGACGACTACCAGGACCAGGACGTAAACCAGCACCACCAGGGCCGGGGCGAGCGCCACCAGGACCAGGACGGAAACCAGGGCGAGCTTCACCAGGGGCTACACGACCGCCTGGAGGAGGCGGAATAGGGCGACCGGTTACAGACATTGGGCCTGGAGGAGGCGGAATGGGTCGAGCACCAGGGGCACTAGGACCGCGAGGAGGCATGCCGGTTGGTGGCATTCCAGGAGGCGTTGACCGAGTCGACGGCGCAGGTCGCGCTGACGGCATTGGGTTGATTGGAGGACGAGGAATCGAACTTGTCGGACTTGGACGTCCACTTGAGATCACGCGTGATTCACCGACTGGAGTTTCAGCAACTGGCGCAGGTGTTTCAGCAACTGGCGCTGGGACAGCAGCAGCAGGAGCCGGAGTTTCAGCAACTGGTGCAGGAGCTTCAACTACAACTGCAGGTGCCTCAACAACAGGAGCCGGGGTTTCAGCAACTGGTGCAGGCGCTTCAACTACAGGTGCTGCTTCTACTTTTGCCGCAGCAACTTTCTTGGCAGGTGCTTTTTTAGCAGCAGCTTTCTTGACAGGAGCAGGTGTGCTTCCATCATCAGCGTCGACTTTTTTGACTGCGACTTTTTTGACTGCGACTTTTTTGGCAGGCTTTTCTTCTTCAGGTTGAACATCACGTTTCAACCCGTCCTTGACGGCCCTTCGACGAACACGGTCAGCTTGTGCATCTTCCATCGAGGACGACACGCCCTTGACGTCGATACCCATCGTCTGTGAAAGATCGAGTGCTTCTTTGTTCGTAAGGCCAAGCTCTTTTGCGAGGTCGGCGATTCGGATCTTCTTGGCTGGCAAGGGTTAGGCCTCCGTGCTTTCGGCTGTAGCTGGCGTGTTGCCTGCCCACTCTTGTTCACTAACGACAGAGCCATCGGCGTTGTGGAATTGCATTTCGCCAGTTTCGTCGTCCTTGCGCCATTCGCCCTCTGCGTATTCAGTTTTACGCGGTGATTGACGAGGTTCAAAAATGCCGTTCGATTCGTTGACTGCTTGCGTTTCTGATTTGATGTCAATACGAACACCAGTAAGACGTGCTGCAAGACGAGCGTTCTGTCCTTCTTTTCCGATTGCCAAAGACAATTGGAAGTCAGGAACAATGACATCTGCTTGAGTTGAGTCTTCGCTCAAACGAACTTCAGTTACTTTCGCTGGCGATAAAGCCTTTGAAACGAAATCATGAAGATCTTCTGAGTAGGAAACAATGTCAATCTTTTCACCGCGAAGTTCGTTAACAACCATGCGCACGCGTCCACCGCGAGCACCAACGCATGCGCCCACTGGGTCGACGTTTGGATCGTTAGAAAGAACTGCAATCTTTGTGCGGTGGCCAGGCTCACGAGCACATGACTTGATTTCGACAACTCCGTCAGCAATTTCAGGCACTTCTAGTTCAAACAAGCGCTTGATAAGGCCTGGGTGCGTACGGCTCACAACGATCTGTGGACCCTTTGCAGTTTTGCGTACTTCAACGATGTATGCCTTCAGACGAGCGCCAGTTTCTGGACGCTCGTATGGCACTTGCTCAGCTTGTGGCAAGAGTGCTTCCACTTTGCCAAGGTCGAGCAATGCATAGCGACCATCTGACTGCTGAATGATTCCGGTGACCAGGTCACCTTCGCGGTTTGCATACTCTTCGAACTTGCGATCGCGTTCTACTTCGCGGATTCGCTGGCTCATCACTTGCTTGAACGTCGCTGCAGCAATGCGGCCAAGTTCGTGCTTGTTCGGGGTGTCATCGCGCTCGTTCACCCAGTTGCCATCTTCATCGACGTCATAGGCGGTGAACTTCATGTCGAGGTTCTCTGGGTTCACCTCAACGATGACTTCATCAGCAGCATTTGGCCGCTTCTTATATGCAGTGGCGAGAGCCTCTACTAATACCTGCAACAAAGCATCAATACTGATGCCATGATGTTCTGCGAGCAGACGAACTGCATCGGACATATCTAGGTTGCTCATTGTGCGTTGACCTCCTGATCGTTGGTGGGTTCAGATTGGGCAGCGGCATTGCGCTTTGCGGCGCGCGCCTCTGGAGAGTTGGGTTTTGCTTGGGTCTCCCACACGAAAACGGTTTTTGCCTTTTCGATGAGCGACAGTGGAATTTCGACAGTGTCAGAAGAATTCTCAAGGCGAACACTTGCCGTAGTGGAAGTAGCTCCGACAAGTGCGCCGGCAAAACGGCGACGGCCGTCAAGTTCAGCAACTAGACGAATAGAGACGTTCTTTCCGACTTCTCGTTGGAAGTGGTGGGGGGTACGCAAGGTGCGCTCGAGGCCCGGGCTCGTGACTTCAAGGGTGAATCGGCCAGGCACAACATCATCGTGGTCTAGTTCGCGACCGAGAAGGCGCGTAACGAGAGAGATCTGATCGACATCAACGCCGGACTCTTGGCCTGTCGGGGTATCGATGGTGACGCGCAAAATACCGCCGGCAAATTCAAGGTCATATAGCTCAAGGGAAAGGTCGACCAAGATGGGAGCAACCATGGCTGTCACTGCTTCTACGACATTGATCGACATATGACTCACCTCTCCCGCCAAAAACTTGGCTCTAACAGAACAAAAGGCACGGGGGTAAGCCCGTGCCTCAGGTTCACCGAACTTCAAAGGACGGGGACAATCATATCCAAGCAAAGTAAGGTTTCGCTCCGATGCTCCGTTCCTCCACACTCTTCGTTCGCACCCTTCGTGATGACCCGGCCGACGCTGAGGTCCCTAGCCACCGATTGCTAGTGCGCGCTGGCTACATCCGCCGGGCCGCCCCAGGTGGATACACATGGCTCCCCCTTGGTTGGCGGGTCCTGCGCAAGGTCGAAGCCATCGTGCGTGACGAGATGGATGCGATGGGAGCACAAGAAGTTCACTTTCCGGCCATGCTCCCCCGTGACATTTATGAACTCACTGGTCGCTGGGAAGAATACGGCGACAACCTCTTTCGTCTGAAAGACCGCAAGGGTGCCGACTTTTTGTTGGGACCAACCCATGAAGAGATGTTCACACTTCTCGTCAAAGATTTGTATTCCAGTTACAAAGACCTTCCTGTCTCGCTGTATCAAATTCAAACTAAGTACCGCGACGAAGCACGTCCGCGCGCCGGCTTGTTGCGAGGTCGCGAGTTTCTCATGAAGGACAGTTACTCGTTTGATATCGACGATGCAGGACTAGCCGCAAGCTACAACGCACATCGTGATGCGTATGAGCGAATCTTTACGCGTCTGAAATTGCCGTACGTCATTGTGAAAGCAATGAGTGGTGCCATGGGCGGTTCAGCAAGCGAAGAGTTTTTAGCACCTATTGAAGTGGGCGAAGACACATTCGTTCGTTGCACGAAGTGCGACTACTCGGCAAACACCGAAGCAGTAACAACAGCCGTACTATCGCCAGACATTTCTTCGTACGCAAGTGCAGCCGTTATTGAGACACCTAATTGCCCCACCATTGCTTCGCTCGTAGATTTCCTCAACGCAAACAACGCGCGTACCGATCGCACCTGGGCAGCCTCTGACACATTGAAAAATGTTGTGTTGCAGTTACGTCATCCAGATGGCTCTACGGAAGTATTGGTTGTCGGCGTTCCTGGCGACCGCGATGCAGACATCAAACGAATTGAAGCGCAAGTGTCGCCCTCTGAAGTTGAACCACTCGATGAAGCAGGATTTGCCAAGCATCCAGGCCTTTTTCGCGGATACATCGGACCACAGGTTCTTGGCACAACAAGCAGTACTGGCATTCGCTATCTTCTTGATCCTTCAGTTGTTGCTGGTAGCGAGTGGGTCACCGGTGCAAACGTTCCAGGTTCTCATGTTCTGCATTTGGTAAACGGCCGAGACTTCACTGCTGACGGCACTATTGAAGCTGTCGAAGTAATAGCCGGAGACCCATGCCCATCATGTCGTGAGCCATTGGAAATTGCGCGCGGTATTGAGATTGGTCACGTGTTTCAGTTAGGGCGCAAGTACGCAGACACACTTGGTCTTTCAGTTCTAGACCAGAACGGCAAACAAGTAGTGGTCACAATGGGTTCGTACGGCATTGGTGTTTCGCGTGCAGTTGCTTCAATTGCCGAAGTGTTCCACGATGATCTTGGGATCAAATGGCCTCGTGCAATTTCACCAGTTGATGTGCACATTGTTGTCACTGGAAAGAACGGCGACGACATCACCATTGCTGGCGAAAAACTTGGCGCAGAACTTGAAGCACAGGGATTAGAAGTTCTCATCGACGACCGCAATGGCGTTTCTCCTGGCGTCAAGTTCAAAGATGCTGAATTAATTGGCATTCCCACAATTGTTGTGGTTGGTAAATCTCTGGCCGAAGGAAACATTGAATTGCGTGACCGCCATGCGGGCACAAACCAAGCAGTCCCTCTTGCTAATGCGGTGCAACGCATTGTTGCATTAGTGCGCGAAGGATAAAAAATGTTTCGCCGTGTCATAGGTGCGCCACAGCACTACGACTGGGGTGACCCAACTTTTATTCCCGAATTATTTCAAGTACCGAGCAACTCACAACCGTGGGCGGAAATGTGGTTCGGTACTCACCCATCTGCCCCATCACGACTTGATTCCGCTGATGGTCCACTGCTGTCAGATGACATCGGCGAAATGACAATGCTTGTCAAAGTACTTGCCTGCACATCACCACTGTCGTTGCAAACGCACCCAACACGTCCACAAGCTGAACGCGGATTTGCCCGCGAGAATGCCTCCGGCATTCCACTCGCTGATCCGAAACGTGTGTACAAGGACCCTTCGGATAAACCCGAAATACTTATTGCACTTACTGAGTTCGAAGCACTCTGCGGGTTTGACACAATTGACGCATCAATCGAGCGTCTGCAACAGTTCGGTTGGCGCGAAGAAGCCGATGTTCTAGACCAAAACGGCATCGACGGTTATTTGTTATGGGCATTTGATCAACGAACAACACCTCCAATGGACGTAGTGCCGGGCTGGATGTCTCGCCTCGGCGATGCCTACACCACTGATCGCGCTCTACGTGTTGCGCCGTTGTTGCATCATATTGTCTTGCAGCCTGGCCAGACAATTTCTCTTCCCGCTGGAAACTTGCACGCATATCTTCACGGAGCAGGCATTGAAGTCATGGCGTCTTCAGACAACGTGGTGCGTGCTGGTTTCACAAACAAGCACGTAGATGTCGCTGAACTTTTACGAATCGTTGACACGTCCCCACTGGAACACCCGATGTCAACAACAACAATGAATGACCATTGGACGCAGTATGTATCCCCATCAGAGGCTTTCTCCGTCGCGTCAACGTCGTGGGAAAACTTGCACACCGTAGAGGCAAGTAATTCTCATCGCTTCTTCTTTGGCCCTTTGGGAGATGGTGCAACGCCCGACATGACATGGTTGCCTGCCGGAGAATCGCACAACTTCACAACTGTTCCAGGCACGCACAATGTTGCCTGGATGTTCACTCAGAACTAGTTCCCGACCGTTCTACGGATTTCCACAATCTTTTCTGCTGAATGATTAACGTCTTCGCCTTTTTCATCCATTAATTGAGAACGGTCTCGCGCGGCTTCGCGCTCTGCAAGTTTTGTGTCTGCGCGGGCAATTGCAGCATCTGTGCCGTGTTCATTTATGAACTCTGCCCATTCCACTAATGCTTCGACCATTTCATCTTCAGGCACTACAGCGACATTACGTCCCTTGACGAAAAGATGGCCGCGTTTGTTGCCAGCTGCAATACCAAGGTCTGCTTCACGGGCCTCGCCTGGTCCGTTGACTACACAACCCATCACAGCAATTTGCAATGGCAGTTTCTTATGTTCAAAAGCTGCAAGCGCCCTATTCGCGACATCAATGACATCGATCTCGGCCCGACCACAACTCGGGCATGCAATGAGGTCAACATTCTTACGTTCACGTAACCCAAGCGCCTCGAGCAGTTGACGACCAGCACGCGCCTCTTCAACAGGATCAGCAGTAAGGCTGTATCGAATGGTGTCGCCTATGCCTTCAAGCAACAAGGTAGAAATTCCTGCAGTGGCCTTGATGAGACCAGCGGGAGGTGGTCCTGCTTCTGTGACTCCAAGATGCAATGGAATGTCAGTTGTATCGGCCAACATGCGATACGCCTCAACCATTAGCGGCACATTGCTGGCTTTAACAGAAATCTTGATGAGGTTGAAATCAACTTCTTGGAAAAATGCAATTTCATGCATGGCCGACTCGACCATTGCTGCCGCAGTAAGACCACCATATTTTTCATACAACGACGGATCAAGAGAACCACCGTTGACACCAATGCGTATTGACAAGTTCCGATCACGTGCTTCAGAGGCCACGGCCTTAATGTGATCTGGTTTGCGAATGTTGCCGGGGTTTAAACGAAGACCATGAACACCTGCCTCCATTGCAGCAAGTGCCATTTTGTATTGGTGATGAATGTCAGCGATGATCGGAATTGGTGAACGCGGCACAATTTGTGCGAGTCCCTCAGCAGCTTCTTGGTCGTTGCACGTGCAACGCACGATGTCGCACCCAGCTGCTGCCAATGCATAGATCTGTTGCAGCGTGCCTTCAACATCGGCGGTCTTCGTTGTGGTCATTGACTGAACCGTGATGGGAGACCCACCGCCGACAGGGACTTTGCCCACCATGATTTGCTGAGTATTGCGACGCTCGAACATGTGTCTCAGTCTGTCAGTTCCGTGACCGTTTACCCGAGTGGTTGAGTGATATCTAGGTACAAACCAGTGAGAAGCAAGAGTGACAAAAGCCCGACCACCAAGGTGGCCAACGGAACCATCTTGTTGATGTCTGCTTTATATAGCCGGCCTTTGCGAGAACGTGCCCGTTCATAAATGGCGATTGCCGCATGACCGCCATCGAATGGCAGCAATGGAAACATGTTGAAAACACCGACAAACACATTGATGCTGGCGAGCAAAACAAGTACGCCCTTCAAACCTTCGGATCGACCGACTGTGCCACTGAAATCACTGACGCCCACCACCGTGGTCGGACGAGTTTCAAGAGTGGCCTCTGGGGATTTAGTGAGATGACGAATCGAATTCATTGGGTTGAGAGCAATCGCCACCCCTTTCACAGAATCAGTGATTGTTGTGCCTATATCTGTCACCGATTGCCCTACGGATTCAATGACTCCCAGATGTTTCCAACCCCAGTCATCGGCCATCAGTCCAAAATACGCACGACCAGGAATAGTGGGATGTTTCGCAAGGACAACGTCACGTGTTTGACGAACACCCTCGTGTTCAAATACAACAGAAATTGATTCACCCGCAGAGAAAGATTGAATTGCTAGGGAGACACTGTCGTAATCCGTCACGGCAATACCCCCAATCGACACAAGAGTGTCGCCGACAACTATGCCAGCAGAAGACGCAGGACTACCTAATTCAGCTAACCCTCGAACAGTGGAAACGCCGGTATTTTGTTGACGGCCACCAGAGGTGTACACACCAAGGAACAAAATAAACGCAATCAGCATGTGCATCAGAGACCCGGCGGTGATGACCAGTAAGCGCCGAGGAAAAGTTTGCGAACGATATGCACGTGATTCATCAGCCGGATCAACTTCATCAACGTTGTTCATTCCGATGATGCGAACAAAAGCACCAAGCGGCAACGCACGAACGCCATATTCCACTTCACCTTTTGAACGGCTCCACACTCGTGGACCAAAGCCCATAAAAAACTGAGTGACTTTCATTCCAGTCAGACGAGCGGTAGAAAAATGCCCCACTTCATGTAAGAACACTGAAAAAAGAAGCCCAACAACAAATACAAAAGTCCACGGATTCTTGAATGCCAAATACGCGAGCAAGCCAATCATGATGATTCCAGTTAGTTTGCCGTTGCGCGTTGCCATGGGCGACACCGCCTCGTCTACGGCGCCACCAGCGGCTACTTCGGCACGAAATCGGTGATAAAAATCGCTCATCGTGATAGTTCCTCTGTTGCTAGTCGACGACCCTGTGCATCTGCATCAAGAACATCATCCACCGATGTTGGCACAGTTACTGCAAACTTTTCCATCACCCGTGACACAAAAATTCCGATCTGAGACCACGTGATACGGCCCGCAAGAAAGGCTTCAACCACAATTTCGTTAGCAGCCGACAACCCAGCTGGCGCAGTGCCACCTGCCCGGCCTGCCGCATAAGCAAGATCAAGGCATACGAATGTTTTTCTGTCGGGCGGTTCAAAATCAAGACGAGACAACGTGGTCCAGTCGATTCGACCAAATGGTGTTGCGATGCGATGCGGATAGCCGAGTGCGTACCCGATTGGCAATCTCATGTCGGGCATTGATAACTGCGCAATGGTGGAACCGTCGGTGAATTCCACCATCGAATGCACGACTGATTGCGGGTGGACAACAACGTCAATGTTGTCGAACGACGTACCGAATAATTCATGTGCTTCAATTACTTCAAGGCCCTTATTCATCAGAGTTGAAGAGTCGATTGTGATCTTCGGTCCCATCTTCCACGTGGGGTGCGCCAATGCGTCGTTTATGGTAACTGCGGCGAGCGATTCGGCAGAACGACCACGAAATGGGCCACCGCTTGCTGTGAGCACAATCCGGGCTACTTCAGATGCTGGCCGCGACGATGAACGTAGACACTGATGAATTGCACAATGTTCGCTATCAACTGGAACCAACTGTGCTCCGGGTGTTGAACGAAGCGGCTGCACTATTGGGCCAGCAGCAATAAGGCTTTCCTTGTTGGCCAAACCAAGGGTCTTACCAGCGCGCAAAGTTTCAAGAGTTACGGATAACCCTGCAAACCCAACTACGCCGTTGATCACCACATCTGCAACATCGACAACATCGGCAAGGTTTCCTGTAACAGGTATTCCTGGAAGAGCCGCCGCAACAACAGAACGAAGCGTTTCGTCTGTGATGACGACAAGTTCGGGGTTCAGAAGCCGTGCTTGTGCAATGACAGTGTCTGAGGACGAACCAACCGCAAGAGCGGTTATGCGATATTTGTCTGGCTCTGCCAGAACAACTTCAATTGTTTGCGTGCCTATGGACCCAGAAGATCCGGCAATTGCAACGAGAGTTACGCCCAAGGACTGATAACCAACATGAGGTAATACACCGCAGGGAGAACGAAGAAGAATCCGTCGAACCTGTCCAGTACTCCACCATGCCCCGCAACGATGGTGCCAAAGTCTTTGACATCAAGATTGCGCTTGAACATTGATTCAACCAAGTCACCCATTGGGGCCATGACTGCAACAACAATTGTTAACGCAATCCATTCACCCATGGAGTTCCATGTTCCGTTTTGAGACCCGAACACAATGACTGCAACAAGTGTTGCAATTGCCCCACCAATTGCACCTTCAATGGTCTTATTCGGGCTGATCCATTCACGTACTGGTGTTTTACCAATAGATGCACCGATAAATAATCCGCCCACATCATTAGCAATCACGCCAATGACGATCATGAACAACGTGTCGGTTCCGGCATTACCGAAACCGTTGACTGAATAACGCAGAATCAAAGCAGCGAACGAACCGAGAAGTCCGATCCATGTCATCGCCATGTTTGTGATTGCGACATTTGGCATTGGACCACTGTGAACACTGCTGCTACCGATAAAACCAATTGAGGTTGCAAGGAATCCGAATGCAAACACCAAAGGCAATGAAGCATCGCCCATCCAATAGGCAGCAAGTGGCGCAGCAATACATGTCAAAATTCCGGCGAAGGTTGCGGGCCTGTAGCCCTTCTCGGTGACTTTGCTGAAGAATTCAACTGCTGCAAGAGCAACTACCGCAACGACAATAAGCATCACTGCCGCTGGACGCCACATGATTGCACCGAGAAAAACTGCGAGAAGAATAAGACCAGTGGTTACTGCTGTTGGCATATCGCGACTTACGCCACCGCCGGTGCCGCGAGGACCCGAGCGACGAACTTGTGGAGCTCGACCGCGGGGAACGCCGCCAGTGATGTCACGAGATGGATCAAGACCAAAATCTGCAGTCACATCGCGAGATGCGCGACGACGCTCGTCAGTTGGGTCAGTTCCGATAGTGATGTGGTCTGGGCGATGTGTCGGTTCACTTGGCTCTTGAAAAGTTCCCCACACATCTGTGTCATCTTCCGTTGATGGCAACTCGCCAGTTGCAGGCTCGGTCCAATGAGGAAGATTGCCGGTTTCAGCATCACCAAAGCTGAGTATGGGCTCAGCTGTTGGGTCGTCAGCAAACTGCACAGTGCCGAAATCTGAACCGAAATCAGTTCCGTACCCGGACGAGTCGTTGCTATCGGTGTTATCTCGGCGGCGCCAAATGTCGTCACTCATGTTGTTCCCCTTTCGGGCGTTCGTTGACAACAATAGTTGCCATCGTTTCTATACCTCGAGCAGCTCATGTTCCTTGCGGGCAAAAGCTTTTTCGATTAATTCAATGTGGTCCTGCGTGAGTTTGTCGAGCTCTTTTTCAGCCCTTTCTAATTCATCTTTCGATATCTCGGAATTCTTCTCGGCAGTTTCCATTTGTTTACGTGCGTCGCGACGAATGTTACGAACGGCAATTCGCCCATCTTCGGTCATGTTCTTCACGATTTTTACGTATTCCTTGCGGCGCTCTTCGGTAAGCACAGGAATCGACAAGCGAATGATGATGCCGTCGTTCGAAGGATTAAGTCCAAGGTCACTTTCGCGAATTGCTTTTTCGATAGCTCCGAGTGCTCCACGGTCGTGTGGCTTCACCACAAGGGTGCGGGCTTCAGGAACTTGGAATCCGGCCAACTGCTGCAATGGCACGGTTGACCCGTAGTACTCAACCAACAATTTCTCTACAAGGCTTGGGCTTGCGCGGCCAGTCCGGACAGATGAGAACTGAGACTGGACATGTTCCACTGCTCGTTCCATCTTGTCGATGGCTTCGAGGGTGGCTTCTTCGATCACCCGACCAGCGTACCTATTTGTTCGCCTCGAAGAATGGACTTGACGTTTCCACGGGCCAAGAGGTCAAACACAACAATTGGCAAGTTCTTATCCATACAGAAGGTGATGGCAGTGGAATCCATGACTTTGAGACCCTTGGTGATGACATCCATATGGCTAATGCGGTCATAGCGAGTCGCTGTCTTGTCAATCTTTGGGTCAGCTGTGTAAACACCATCAACCCCAGAGTGCGTGCCCTTCAAGATGACTTGAGCGTCAATTTCAGCAGCCCGTAATGCTGCTGCTGTATCAGTTGTGAAGAATGGATTACCAGTTCCTCCAGCAAGGATGACAACACGGCCTTTTTCGAGGTGGCGCTCAGCGCGACGACGAATATACGGCTCGGCAATTTTTGGCATCTCAATTGCGCTCATAACCCGAGAATTTTGACCGGCTCGCTCGAGGGCGTCTTGCAATGCAAGGCCGTTCATCACTGTTGCCAGCATTCCCATGTAATCGGCTTGGGCCTGGTCCATACCTTGACCAGCACCTTTGAGTCCGCGCCAAAAGTTTCCGCCTCCGACAACGATGGCAATGTCAGTGCCTAGTTCTTCGCGAGCTTCGCGAACTTCTTCGGCAACTTGCGACAGCACACCACTGTCAAGTCCAAAACCCGATGGTTCAGCAAGTGCCTCACCCGAAAGTTTCAGCACAATGCGAGACCAGGCGGGCCGAGTGGACATGTCAGCCGATCTCTACCTGTGCGAAGCGCACGATCTGAGCAGAACCGATGAACTGAGCAATGCTGAGTTTGTCGTCCTTGGCATATGGCTGTTCAAGAAGACAAATGTCTTTGAAGAAACCGTTGACACGACCTTCAACAACTTTGGCAATTGCCTGTTCAGGCTTTCCCTCGTTACGAGTCACGATTTCAAGTGTTGCACGTTCTTTTTCGACAACATCTGCTGGCACATCTTCGCGACGCAAATAGCGAGGACGGGCAAACGCGATATGTACCGCAACATCGTGGGCAACCTCTTGAGTTGCTCCGGACATTTCAACAATGACACCATTGACTCCACGACCACCTTGAATGTGGTTGTAAAAATCAAGAACGTTGCCAGATGCTGCTTCAAAGCGAATTATTTCGCCTACTTCGATTTTTTCCTTCAACGTGATCTTTAGGTCGTCGATCTTTGTTGAGTGATCAGCCAGACCTGCTTCACCTTTTTCAAGGATTGATTGAGCTAATGCATCAGCAGCAGCTTTGAACCCCTCACTCGAAGCAACGAAGTCTGTTTCACTTTTCAATTTGACGATTGAAGCACGAGTTGCTTCAACAATGATTGCGACAACACCTTGAGCGTTTTCGCGATCATCGCGCTTTGCACTTGCAGCAAGACCTTTTTCACGAAGCCACTGCTTTGCGGCTTCAATCTCGCCACCATTTTCTTCAAGTGCCTTTTTGCAATCCATCATGCCGGCGCCAGTTGTTTGGCGAAGGCTCTGAACATCCTTAGCGGTATATGACATGACTACTCCGTTGCTGGTTGTTCGGTTGGCTTTGGTGTTGACAAACGAGCTTCGCGAGATGCTTGTGCTTCTGCTGCCTGACGGCGCGCGTCTGCCTGCTGTGCTTCAAACACTGCGTTCTCTTCTGCTGTGCGCTCAACTGCAACAACTTCCGTTGCTACTGCAGCAGGATTACGTTTCTGGGCAATGAAACGGCCCTCGATAATTGCTTCTGCAATGACACGAGTGAGAAGATCGTTCGAGCGAATTGCATCGTCGTTTCCAGGAATTGGGAACTGAATGAGATCTGGGTCAACGTTTGAGTCAACAACTGCGATGACAGGAATTCCAAGCTTGTTGGCTTCTGTCACGGCAATGTGTTCTTTCAGCGTATCGAGTACGAAAATCGCATCTGGACGACTGCCCAGGTGCGAAATACCCGAAAGGTTTTTCTGGAGTTTGTCAAGTTCGCGAGTAAGAAGAAGTGCTTCTTTCTTTGGCATGGCTTCGAATTCACCTGATGCCATCATGCGCTCGTACTCTTGCATTTTTGCAACACGCTTCGAGATGGTTTCGAAGTTGGTGAGCATTCCACCCAACCAACGTTCGTTCACGTAGTGCATACCGCTTTTCTCGGCGTAACTACGGATGGGATCTTGTGCCTGCTTTTTTGTTCCGACGAACAAGACAGTTCCACCGTTTGCGACAAGGTCACGCACGAATGCATAAGCGAGCTCAATACGCTCGAGCGTCTGGTCAAGGTTGATGATGTGGATTCCGTTGCGCTCTCCAAAAATGAATTGCTTCATCTTCGGATTCCAACGACGGGTCTGGTGACCAAAGTGCACACCAGCTTCGAGCATTTGACGCATTGATACGACAGCCATGATTTTCTCCTTCTGCGGTTTTCCACACACTGATCCGACGCCGAAGCGACCGCAGATGGCCAGTGTGCAAGGTATTTGCTTGATGTAACACGCACAGATTGCACGCGTTGAACTTGGAAAGCCTATCGGGAGTGGGTCACCGCCCCACAATGACCGACCCCCTACCCACAAGGCGCCCTTGCCTAAAACCTAGATATTGCAGTGGGTTCACGTAGGACCCCTGCACCCTCACCCCGAGATAGAACTGGTCAGAGCTGACCCCAATGGTGTCTCCGGCGGCCACCGAGGACCCTGCAACGATGCTGGAACTATCAAGTCGTCCATAGGTGACTCTTGCTCCCCTTCCGATGTCTTCAACCACGTACAGGACGCGGGCGACCTGCCCGACAAACACGATGACTCCAGCGGTTACTGCCCGAACTGGCGACCCTATTGTCGTGGCGACGGTGATACCTCGGTGACCAGCACAGCGCTGACATGCAGGAGCCCGAAATCCATCGATCACTGTTCCGCTCACCGGAGCAACAGGAGGAAATGGTTGTGCCACTGCAAAAAGTACAACAACAAGATGCGACATGACACTGAAACCCACATCAGCAATGTGTGCCAGGTCGGCACACGTTGGAAAAGGTCAGCCCATGCCGGCAGCAGCAAGTCGCGAACGCAACTGCAAGACGGCCTTTGTATGGATCTGGGAGATACGACTCTCGGTAACGCCCAACGCCTCGCCTATTTCCGACAGTGTTAAACCATCGTCGTAATACAAGATCAAAATTGCTTGCTCACGTTCGGGAAGTTTGGAAATTTCAGCGCGCATTGCAGTGCGCAATTCTCCTTCTTCCATCGCACGACCTGGCTGTAAGTGCGCATCTGCTTCAGCAGCTGTTGTATCGAGCGCCACATGATCGAGAGGACCTACTGAACCAGCTGCGATATCGGCGAGCCATTTTTCCAACTCTTCGGTGGTGATGGAGAGTTCGGCCGAAATTTCTTCGTCAGTTGGCGTGCGTCCATGTTTATGTTCCAGCAATGCGATGGCATCTTGCACAGACCGCGACCGAGAGCGAACAGTACGAGGCACCCAGTCGAGCGCACGAAGTCCGTCGAGAATGGCACCACGAATGCGTGGTATCGCATACGTTTCAAATTTTGCGCCCTGTGACGGATCAAATCTGTCGATGGCATTCATCAGACCAAAGACGCCAGCACTCACTAAGTCACCGGTATCGACAGTGCGTGGTAATCCTGCAGCAAGACGGCCAGCAACGAATTTCACCAATGAGGCGTAGTGCACAACCAACCAGTCGCGAGCAGTTCCCTCTTCTGCTTGATGCCATGCATCCCACGCTGAATCAATTGTGTAACGAAGTGGACGTGCGTTCATGCGCGTGGGTGCGATTCTGAATACACAAGGCGCAAGCGCTCTTTACTGACATGCGTGTAACGCTGCGTAGTTGATGCATCGCTATGGCCAAGAAGCTCTTGAATGGACCGCGTATCTGCACCGTTATCCATGAGATGAGTTGCAAATGAATGACGCAAAGCGTGAGGGTGTGTGCCGCCAGGAATTTCTGCACGCTCACACGCTTCGTCGAGAAGGCGCGTGCAATCACGGCGACTTAATGCATTTCCGCGCGCAGACAAGACAAGAGATGACCCCGTTGTTTCGCCTGCAACCTCATGACGCACCGTCAACCAGCGATGAATTGCATCAGTAGCGGGTGCACTCAATGGAACCATTCGTTCTTTTGAGCCCTTACCCATTACTCGCAACGACGAACCATCAGATGAAACACTCTGCAATGTAAGACCACACACCTCAGAGACTCGCAAGCCACTGCCATACAGAATCTCCAGAACAACGCGATCGCGAGCTCTGCGCCATTCGGGAGCATCGTCATCTTCAGAGGACACAAGACGAGCGACGGTCTCGGCATCAAGAGGTCGTGGCAAGCGCCCCTTTACTGTTGGCGTGTGCACAGCATCGGTGGGATTAGTTCTTGATGTACCGCTCCGGATTGCCCAAGCAAAATACCGACGCAACGATGCGACTCGTCGAGCAATTGTTCGAGACGTAGCACCTCTGTCATGAAGTGCAGCCAGATACTCGCGGACATGTTCTTTTTCCACCATGTTTGGAATTACAGATGGCATCGAATCAAGCGCCCACTCGGCAAACAATTCCACATCACGACGGTATGCAGCACGAGTGTTTGCTGCTGACGCAGTGAGTGATGATTCAAACTGGGCAATAGCCCATTTCTTCAGGCGCCGATTACGAACAACACAGTCGCCCTTCAGGCTGTTATTTGTAGAAGCGCGACACTTCACACAGGATGACAGATGAGACGGCAGAACTCCGTGCGCTGGATTAACGAATGGTTCCGCACCTTTGCCTGTCTTCATCGTGCGCGCACACCATACGAAGTATGAAGACACAGCAGACATTCGTTGCTCGACTGTTTCAACCGAATATCCGTCGGCTTCTAACTGATCGCAGTACTCAACCACCAACGACTCTGTGACGGAAATGGGAGTAGTTGCTTTTCGTTTCACAAAATATGAAGCGGCATGTGTCAGGTCCGACAGACGCCCCATTCGTACCGATTCAGCAAGAGCAAGAGTTTTGGCGTAGCGCGACAGTTCAAATTGGTCGAGACTTGAAGACTTGACCCGTGACTGTGCAGCGGCGCTCATGACCTCAACGGTACCCCTGATGGACTACGCCACGAGTGCCTCCCACCAACCGTGTGTATTTGCAACCCACCCTTTGGCTTCCAATCGACCGAGAATTACAGCAACATTCACGACCGACAATGACGCGCCGAGTGAAATTTCATCCATGCTTCGCGGCACCCTGCCAAGCGCAGTCATGACTTGACGTTCGTCTTCTTGCAGTGCAGGGCGTCCCTCGCACCAGTCGGTCATATGGCGATGGTCAAGTCCCAAGGCCACAAGAACGTCGGTGACATCAGTAACCGGACCACACCCATCTCGCAGAAGATTGTTTGTCCCCTCACACGGAGCAATACCTGGAGCGCCTGGCACTGCCAACACCGTGATGTCACGCTTCATTGCTTCACGCACAGTGATCATGGACCCACCTGTTGCCCGAGACTCAACCACAACTAGCACTTCACTCAATGCCGCAAGTATGCGATTACGCATGGGAAAACGGTGTGGTTCTGGTGGAGTGCCGGGTGGTGACTCACTTATCAATAGTCCTCGCCTACCCATTTCTCCCCATATGCGCGCATGCTCTGGCGGATACACCATGTCGAGACCGGACGCCACAATTGCAATGGGAGGACAACCATCTTGTGCGCTCAATGAGAGCGCACCGACATGCGATTCAACGTCAATACCGCGTGCCAATCCGGACACCACACTGACCGCCGCTGCAGATAATTGCTTGCCGAGTAGTTGAGCAAAATATTTGCCGCGCTGAGTTGCGTGGCGTGTGCCAATGATTCCGACGCGCCGATTATGAAATGCTCCAGCATCGCCAATCATGAACAGAACTCCTGGCGCACTTGGATCACCCAACAATGATGGCGGATACGGCGCATCACGCATTGAGACCACAGTCATCGAAGAATCAATACAAGCCTCTGCAGTTGAGACGAGCAAGGATGCGTCCGCTTTATGCCACGCCCGCCACACAGCGTCATTGACACCAACGAGCGGGCGTTCTCCGGCCTGCAACATGTCCCACACATGCGAAGGAGTATCAAGAGCTATCAGTCGGCGAAGACGCAGTGGTGTTTGCAATGGCAGTGCCGCGAGTGCAGCGCTATAGGTCCATTCGGGATATCGATTCGCCATGTCTAATGCCTCTCAACTGTTGGAGTAATGGAAACACGCATGCCAAACGCTGCCTCTACCCACTCGGTGTTAACCATGATTTCTGCGCCATTCATGTCTGCAAGAGTTCGCGCAACTCTTCGCACACGGTGATACCCACGGCCAGATAACCGCCCCTCGTCAAGTCGGGCTCTCAGCCATGACATTGCATCGCGCGATAGCGGAGCAACGTCGTCAAGAAGATCAGCCGGAATTGCTGAATTCAGACATCCTTGTCTTTCAATACTGAGTTGATGCACGCGAGCAACACGTTCGGCAATGACAACACTGCTTTCTCCAGCAGTGCCACCTGTAAGTTCGGCCGTTGATGGTTTGACAAGCTTGATACGAATGTCGAAACGATCAATCAGCGGCCCGCTAAACCGACGAACGTAGCGTTGCCTAATTGCAATTGCGCACATACATCCGAGCGGAGAGGTTTCACCACATGGACATGGATTTGTTGCAGCAACTAGCAAACATCGCGCCGGCATCGTGACAGATGAATGAGCCCGCGAGATATTGACGACTCCCTCTTCAAGTGGCTGACGCAATGAATCAAGGACTGTGGGAGGAAACTCGCCCATCTCATCTAGGAACAACACACCGTTCGATGCAAGGCTCAATTCGCCTGGCCGAATGTGTGAGGACCCTCCGCCCACCATTGCTGCCATAGAGATGTTGTGATGCGGGGAGCGAAATGGTGGAGATGAAGCAATTGAACTACTCACCTGCATGCCAGCCGCACTACGGACCATGGCACACGTAAACGCTTCATCTTCCGTAAGTCGCGGAAGTAACCCAGGAAGTCGTCGCGCCAACATTGATTTCCCAGCCCCGGGTGGCCCCATCATGAGCATGTGATGAAAACCTGAGGCCGCAACTTCAAGTGCAAGCCGAGCGTTTGATTGGCCACGAACATCGGCCATATCTGCAATTGCATCGACAACAACATGAGCACTAGGCACAGCAATATTTGGCCACGGTGTTCCATCAACAAGAACTTCAACTAATTCCAATAGCGATGTGACGGGTCGTAAACGTGAGGGTCGGGCCAACATCGACTCTGCAGCGGCGGATGCAGCAACGACTACTTCAAACCCTGACACTGCATCAACAAGCGGAGCCATACCAGCTGTTGGACGTAGCGAACCATCGAGTCCCAGTTCTGCAATGAATGCGCAGCGGTCTGCCGCTTCTACTGGCACGATTCCTTCTGCGACCAATAAACCGACTGCAATAGCCAAGTCCATGCCGGCGCCACCTTTACGTTCGCCGCCACCTGCCAAATTGATTGTTATTCGCCGCAGTGGCCATTCGAAACCACTTGACAACAATGCGGCACGCACACGATCACGCGATTCCCGACACCCTTCATCAGGAAGTCCCACCACTGTGAAACCAGGAAGCCCCTTGCCCACATGTGCTTCGACTGTTATGGGTGTTCCACGGGTGCCAAAAAGAGTGGCTGATCGGATAGCTGCATACATGTGCTGTCCCCTTCGGGTTCGAGTCTGTGATAATCGACTAGATGTGTGCGAGAAGGACTGCTGTTTTGGCAACGGCCATAGGTCTGATATTCACGCTCTCCGGATGCGTCGCACCAGCACGCACAGGTTCAAGTTTCTGCGCTCAACTTGGCCGTGAATTACCTGCCATTGGTCAACCTATGGTCACGGGAACCGATGTCTCATCCATGGTGCGCCGTTATGAACGACTTCTCAAGCGAGCGCCACTTTCTATTGAAGGCGACTTCGCAATTCTGACGGGACTGTTACAAGATGCCTCAAAGTTGAATCCATCTGACAAAGAGGCGCTTCAAGAAATGGCAGATGCAACCTATGCCGCAAATCAGTCAGCGTTGAATGTCCGTGACTGGGTGAAAAGTACTTGTGCTGTCGATATCTCGACAGGGCTCAACATTGACCCACCACGTTTGCCAACAACGACAAATGCGGCAACAACCTCAACGGTTGCTCCGTAAGGGTACTTAGCGAATTTCTCCGCGCTTGACGATTACTTTGTCAACAAGTCCGTAGTTCTTTGCTTCTTCAGCACTGAACCAATGGTCTCGCTCGCTGTCGGCCTGAATTTCGGCAACAGTGTGACCAGAGTGATGCGCAATCAATTCAGCCATACGCAATTTGATAAAGCGTGACTGCTCAACTTGGATTGCAATATCTGACGCTTGTCCACGCAAACCAGCAAGGGGCTGATGCATCATGATGCGAGAGTTTGGCAAGGTGTAGCGCTTGCCTTCAGCGCCAGCTGTAAGAAGGAACTGACCCATTGAAGCAGCAAGACCCATGCACACTGTTGCGACATTGCAACTAACGAACTGCATGGTGTCGTAGATAGCCATTCCGGCAGTGACAGAGCCACCAGGGCTGTTGATGTACAACCAGATATCAGCATTGGCGTCTTCGCCCTCGAGATAGAGCAACTGAGCGCAGATCTGGTTGGCAATGTCATCGTTGACGTCGGTGCCAAGCATGACAACTCGGTTTTTCAACAATCTCGTGAAAATGTCGGAGCGAGGATCGCCGCCAGCATCGATGGCCATTGGGCTGACAGGAAGTCCAGAAGTACTCATAGTGGCTAAAGGCTACCTGCTCGGCAAGAATAGACCCATGTCATCAATCCCCGACTTCTCGCCCAACACCGATGAACTCCTTGCCAACAATGTCACATTTGTGGCTGACTTTCGTGATGCCGGACTAGCCCTTGCGCCCCGGCGTCACCTCGCAATCGTTGCCTGCATGGACAGCCGAATGGACATATTCCAGATGCTTGGCCTTGCCCACGGTGATGCCCACATCATTCGAAACGCAGGTGGAGTTGTGACCGATGACGTTGTTCGCTCGCTCGTGGTGTCCCAACGCTTGTTAAACACACAAGAAATTATTCTCATTCACCACACAAACTGCGGACTACAAACAATTTCAGATGAAGGGTTCAAGAAGCAGATTGAAGACGACTGCGGTATCCGTCCTAGTTGGGCTATCGAAGCATTCCAGGATCCGCACGACTCAGTTCGTCAATCAATGAATCGTCTCGGCCATAGTCCGTTCGTGATTTTCAAAGACAACATTCGTGGATTCGTCTACGACGTGGAAACTGGTCAACTTCATGAGGTTGACTCAGACCCTCGTCACGTCCCCTAGAGGCGTGATACTCCACTGACGATGACGACAATGCGTTCGTCGTCAGAAATGCTGTCACGCATTGCAAGAACGCCAGCAAAACCTGAAATTCCTGTGGCGCAGGAATTGAAACCACCGACATTGCGTACCAAGTCGTACGCACGATGCAGTTGATCTTCTGACACAACGACAGGAGAACCACCCGTGTCTGCCATGGCGTCAAGCACGCTGATCCAGTCGTATGTCTCGTCGTCCAATATTCCGTCCGCAAACGATGACGGAGTCTCCTCCCATGGCCACATGCACTCACTCCATCGCGGACCAGCATCACGCGCACCACCAGTTGCAATTGCGTTCTTCCATGCACGATTCAAGGGCGCACAACCTTGCGTTTGTACAGCATGCAGTTTCGGATGTACACCCGCAATGCGCATCGATGAGCCGACACAGGCAGCCAACGCTCCGCCGCCTGCCTGAACAAAAATGCGGTCTGCAAAATGACCTAGCTCTTCTGAGATCTCCCATCCAATGGTGCGACCACCGTCAAGACACCACGCGTTCTCCGTGCCTTGCACTCCAAACGGAATTGCGCCTGCGGCAACAGCTTCTCGAAAACGCAACACGCATGGGTCGCCTGCTGGGTCCGTGTCACGTCGTGGACACACAACAATTGTCGCGCCGAGTTTCTCGAGTGTTGCCAAAACAGCAGTCGATGCTGTTGGCGGAACATGAACTGCGATTGGCCATGACATTGCAGCTGCCAGGGTGCTTGCAGCAATCGCCGCATTGCCACATGATGCAATCGCGAGTGACGGACGAGTTGTCAGTGTCCATGGCGCCCGACCAGCGGCCTCCACCATCAACAGATGAAGTAACTCAGTGAAAACGTGTCGGGCCTTATGTGAACCACCCACATTGGCCGTTTCGTCTTTTACCCAGATGCCGCCAGTGGATGAAAAACAGAGTGCCTCTGACAGTTCATCACTACGCGTCAGTGGTGTGCGCAAGAATCCAGTTCCTGCTACCCGAGATACGGCTTCATCAGCTGACGTAATAATTGAAATGCGCTGAGCCTCGCTAAGCCCTAACGACTCCCCCAATGAATCAACTGCCAAGTACTTGCGAAACGCAAGGTACGGGTTTGCATCATCCGTGGGTCGAAATGGTTCTACGGAGGATTCAAAATGCAAGACGTGGTGTCGGTCTGACAAAGATGCATTCGGGCACAACCACGACAGAGGAGTTGCAATTGATTCATGAACACCACATACTGCGCATACGAGGCCGGTGACCACGCTTGCCATGAATGACTACTTAGTGAGGCGAGCAACGCGTTGGTTGAACTCTGTAATGAGGTTGTCCCACACCGGCGCGAAACTGCGCACTGTGCGCCAGAACAATTGTGAACGGCGTGCTTCAAATACGGCAAGCGGAGTGCCCTGCTGTTCCACCCATGTGTAATAGCCAAGGTTGAAAATACGGTTGCGCTCGCGTTCGGTGCAATCAATCATATTGTCAGTGCTGACCGACCCAAGATGCTCACTGAAGACTTCTGCGGCATCCAACTCAGTGAAGCCATTTGGGAAACGAGTAGCAATTGTCTTCTTGCGTTCGCTCGGATACAAGTCGCTGCCGTCAGTGGCGATCGTGACGATCGCGTCGTTAGCGCCGTAGCCCAACAACTTTGCTGTTTTAATTGCAGCAAGCACATTGCAAATTGCTGAAAAACCAAAGTGCGTAAGTGCCTCAACGAGTTCTGGACTCGCATTGTGACGCTCCGCCAAATACTTCTGACCAGCAGGAGTGTTGAACAACACATCAAGTTCATCAGTCGCTTTGTCGGTTACTGCGACTACAACGTCAGTGTTCATAATGTTCTGAATAAGCGGAATGTGCTTGTCACCAATTCCTTGAATGTTGTGTTCCCCAAAACCGTTTTCCAACATTGTGGGGCACTCAAGAGCTTCTACAGCAACAATGCGCGTGCCGTAAATATCTTTCAAACGGTCACCGGCTGCAATAGTGCCGCCAGAACCAGTGGCAGAAGTAAATGCAGCAAGACGAATACCTGAGTGGCCGTTTGCCTTCACGTGCTCGAAAGCGTGCGCGAGAGCACGACCTGTGACTTCGTAGTGTCCGACATGGTTTCCGAATTCACAGAACTGATTCAAGATAAAGTTGCCTGGGTCTTTAGCCATTTCATTACAGGCGTCGTAGATCTCTTTTACGTTGCTTTCAGTACCTGGCGTACGAACAACGTCGTCCTTGTCAACAACCCACTTATCAAGCCAATCAAATCGCTCTTGCGACATACCTGCAGGAAGCACCGCAACACCGCGTGAACCCATCAGACGGCTTATAGCGATACCACCACGTGCATAGTTGCCTGTTGATGGCCACACGGCGCGATGACGCGTTGGGTCGAATTGGCCAGTGATGACACGCGGCACGAAGCATGAATACGCAGCCAATACTTTGTGCGCCGTAATCATGGGAAACCTGTCGCCGAACACAACGATGATTGGCGACTCGACACCAGTCAACGAGGGCGGCAAAACCACATGCTCTGGCACGGCAACCTTGTCACCTGACATGTCGTTGTACCAATGCACACGAAACAAGTTGCGCGGGTCAGCGGCATTCTTGTCAACACCCTTGGTGATGTCTTTCGCGATACGACTTGGCTCGGCAAGTTCTCCGAATGTCGGCAGAACAATCTTTTGCTCAGCAAAGCGCTGCACACTGTTTTGCAACGACCCTTCGTCTAAAACATGACCTGCAAGCCCCAGCTGTTCCTCGAGAACAGAAGGATCAAGGGTGGAATCAAGCGAGGGGCTGCTGGTGAGAGTCACCTGAACAGTTTGCCACCTCTGAGCCCACCGTCCTCTCTTACATAGCGGTACCCTTCTCATGTCGCCGACGTGGCCCAATTGGCAGAGGCGCCAGGTTTAGGTCCTGGATGTTGAGGGTTCGAGTCCCTCCGTCGGCACTATGGATATTTCCCGTCTTCCGACGCCATGCCCCGTGA
>CAMDVC010000006.1 GCA_945878785.1 Bifidobacterium breve
ATTGCTGTTGCACCGACAAGAAGTACGAAAACTGCAGCTGCAGCACCGAGCCGTGTGAAGCGAGAGCGAGCCTCTGCTGGAGACATTTCAGCTAGGGCAGATGCGATGTGCCGCTCGCGTAGCGAATCAGACGCCGGTGCAACATCACGAAGGGCAGCCAGAACCTCTGGGTCAAGTTCATCGTCGTTCACGGGTTGCTTCCTTCGGGTGGCGCAGTAGTGGTCTTTGTCTGACGATCTCACGACGCATTTTGGTTCCCCAAAATTTCAGCTAATTGGGTCCGACCACGCGCGAGCCGAGAACGCACAGTTCCAACCGGCACCCCTTGAATTGTTGCGATTTCCTCGTAATCAAGGTCTGCAACGTGGCGAAGAACAATGGCGGTGCGATATTCCTCCGGCAATTGGGAAAGCGCAGCAGAGACATCCATTTGGGCATCAACGGCACTGGTGCGGTCGCTAGCGGGAGAGTCATAGACCGACTCTTTGTCTGTAGGAAGCGGTCGACGTTTGATACGACGTACTTCATCAAGGGCGGCGTTAGTAGCTATGCGATAGATCCAGGTTGAAAACTTGGAACGGCCATCGAATGAAGGAAGCGCGCGAACAATGGACACCAGAGCCATTTGGGTGGCATCTTCAGCATCTGACTTATTGATAATGATGCGATGACAGACAGCCCGCACCGTGTCGTAGTGGGTACGCAACAAGGCATCAACAGCATTCTGATCACCGCGTTTGGCGCGACGAACAAGCAGGGATTCATCAACGTCTGTGATGGCAACACTCTAGTTAGTTGGCTGAGAGCGTTATTTCCCTGATGTGAAGGAAAGGTCAGACAGCATGCCCTTATAGGGATTGCTATTACTGCACGAGGTGCTTCGGCCAGCTTCACGCATATAGAGCAAGACATTTCGAGCTGGCGTGGCAACGGGGAATGTTGCGGCGCCAGCTTGTGTGCCAAAAGAATCGGCAACGCGAAGGCCCCAACCGTCGAGAGTTGTGGGAATTTTCTCACTTGTTGACACGAAGACGTCGGCGTTCCACGGTGCAGTTCCGAATGTTGCAGCCAAGGATCCAATGCCGATGCCAGACAATTGGACGACGACTCCGACCCCACCTTTGGAGCCGAAATATTGGTTTCCGTAACACACAGTGGTCCACGATGTGGCCGGATTGCTGTCGGTGAGGAGAGGAATCTGAGCCTCGTTCTCCTGGCCATCATCACCGTTTGGGTCATAACTTCGCATGCCCACTACCGAGACAGGACCAACGACAACATCATTTACGACGCCTAATGTTGCACCGCCTGGCACTGATTTTGTGTTTTGTAATCCGCGCCACAACATCACCGACATCACTAGTGCAGCAACAAGCAGTAACGCAATGGGAATGTACTTGCGCTTTGTAGATGTTTGTTGTGAGCGAGGCAATGACTTATCTGTGCGCACAACTCCACGAGGCGTTATGTCTCGCTTGGCAACAGGCTTTTGTGGCGTGTCATCATTTTCTACTACCGAAAATTGACGCAGTTGTTTCTTTGGCATCAACGGATCATTGAGAACTGGACGCGGACGGGCTGTTGTAGGTGCACTCACTGCGGGCGTGAAGCCATCGGCTGGCGTCATCGCATCATGCACATTTTTAATGGCAGACTCGAGTGCTTGAGCAACTTCGTTGCAGTCGTTGTAACGATGTTCTGGTTTACGGCGCAACATTTTATTGATTACTGCAATGACGTTGCTTGGAACATCAGAACGAATTCCTGTGAGCGGTGTTGGGTCACGCTGCAGACGCGCGACTGCAGTTGCCTGATCGTTGTCTTCCTTAAATGGCGCATGCCCTGCAAGGCATTCGTACAAAACAAGCCCCAGTGAGTACATGTCTGCACGACCATCTAGATCACGACCTTGCACTTGTTCTGGTGACAAATACTTTGCGGTACCCATCATGACGTCAACACGAGTGAGGTCTGTGCCATCTTCTTTTGAACTCTTTAAGGGCTTGGCGATACCAAAATCTGTCAGCAACACTTCACCTTGTTGCATGATGAGAATGTTTCCGGGCTTGATGTCGCGATGCACAATGTTCTCTGTATGCGCTTTAGCAAGAGCAGCTGCTATTGCGCGACCAATGTGCACAGTGAGATGAACGCTGAGCATTCCCGCTTGGTCTGAGTCATTAGCTTCATCGAGTAATTCGCGCAACGACTTGCCCTCAATGAGTCGCATGATTAACGCGACTTGTCCGTTTTCTTCGACGCAGTCATACACCGGAACAATGTTCGGATGTGTCAGTCGTGCAAGAGCACGAGCCTCGCGGCGAAACCTTTCGGTGACGATGGGATCATCAATAACACTCGCGCGCAAAAGTTTTACAGCAACTAATCGATCTAGCTGCAAGTCAGTTGCGCGCCATACATCGGCCATGCCACCAGAGGCAATGGTGCTCTCAAGACGGTACCTATTACCTATGAGGTCATCGGAGTGTCGTGCTGCAGCCATTACTGGGAGCAAACGCTACTTCTGAAACACCCCCTAAGCGGGGTATACCCCTTATGCAGAAAGAAGAAAAACGATTCCGATTGTTCCTTGACCAGCGTGAGTACCGATAACTGCGCCGATATCACCGACAATAATTTCGCCGGTGTAGACCTCTTTCACCATTGCAATAAACGAATCGATGTCCGCACATTGTGCATTCAGAATGGCGAGACGCTCGATCGGAACTTGTTGGTTACGCAAAATGTCAACGAGATGAGCAAGTGCTTTTGATCGCGTGCGCTGTTTTCCAGCTTCTTCGACAAGACCATTCGTAATTGAGATCAATGGTTTGATTGACATAACGGTCGCAAGCATGGCCTTTGCTCCGCCAATGCGACCACCCTTTTTCAAGTTGTCGAGCGTGTCAAGAGCTGCGTACAGGCGCATACGGGGAATGACTGATTGCGCGCGCGCGACCACTTCGTCGGCAGAAGCACCGGTCTTGGCTAGTTCGGCACATGCCAAAACTGTGAGACCAAGCCCCATTGAGGCATTGCGACTATCGACAATGCGAACATCGATTTCGGGAGCAACGGCGCGCGCTGCAAGAACTGCACTTTGCATTGTGGCTGAAAGGTCAGACGACAATGCGACGACGACAATGGCAGTTGCACCCTCTGCAGCAAGGCTTCGGTAGGTTTCTTCGAAAGATCCCTGCGACGGAGCAGCGGTTTCGGGCAATGTCGCAGACGCGGCACATTTCGACCAAAACTCTGTGGCGGTGATGGTGGTGCGGTCGATGTATTCGGTGTCGCCAAAACGAACGCTGAGGGGAACAATGCGAATCCCTACGGCATCAGCCATGGCTTGCGGGAGGTCACAGGAAGAATCGGTCACTATACGTACGGTCATGAATTAGACCGTAGTCGCGTTTAGCCGTTCGCGTCGTGCCGACCGACGGTTCGACCACCACCACACAAAAAGCACTAGCAACAGCAGGGCGCTCACTAATTGGCCGTAGGCCGCGATGGCATTGACGTTGGCAGAAATAGTGATGGGGTCGACAACGGACAGATTTCCTTCTGGCGTTGACACCCAGATTGAGATGGGAATTTCACCACTTGCCCGTGTCGTGGCTGACACATTGAGTTCCGTGGTGCCGCCTTTCGTTAAGACCACCATTCTGACCGGTTCTGACAGGGTCAATTTGGCGCTAGCCATGCGCACCCGCACTGTGAGGTCTTGGTCTGAGTCATTACGAACTTGGATGCGAATTGCACCTGTTCGGCTAGAGAGCGTGACCGACTTCGGCGTGGTCACAGTGATTGCGTCGCGGGTTGCACGCATTGTTGTGCGTAACGAGGTGATGTATGCGCCGGGGGAAGCAGTAATTGTGGACGTACCGAGCGAAAAGCGAGACGGCCATGTCTCGCGGCGAACGTCGTCAGGGCCAAGCATGGACTGTGTGGCGTCTAACTCTCGTCTCGTTGCACGAATACTTGAGCTGCGACTGGTATCGAACGATGTGGCATTTTTTGCAAAGGCAACTGCAGGGGTTATTGGGTTAACAATGACGGAGCCACCAAAGTCATTCATGGAAAAACCACTGGATTGAGACAGGACTCGAGTTGCCGTCACGACTGCGCCAGACTCCGCCATATCGCTAAAGGAAGCAACAACGCCCATCTTGATTTCAGAGGGGTCGTTCTCTTCGGCAAGCAGATCGTCTCGTTCCACCAGAAGCTCTGCAGCAATCTTGTATGTGAGACGTTCAGAGCCTGTCGGTTGCGCGTGTTTCACCTGTGTTACGCCACTCAACGGACTTATAACTGAAATCATTTCGTTACCAGTTTTTGTTGCACGAGCGAGCAGGGACAACGACCGTTCGCTTGTTACTAAAGTTTGCGCAGCAGGCAACAAGATGATGGAGGTGATGCCAGCGGACTTCAACACCGACATTGCGGGTGCATCAATATTGTCGGACGCAATCCACGTGTGACGTTGAATGGTGACTCCGGGAAGAAGGCGATTCAACGTGCCTTCTCCAAACTTCAATTGCGCAATAAATTCTGCCGTCAAACCCATTGCCGCAAAAAGAGAAGGATTACACGGCGCAAATGTGGTGTTCACTATTGTTCGATCTCGCAACAGTTCGCGCAGTTTTATAAAGAGTTCTGCATCTGCTGGTTGAGATGAATTGGCAAAAGCAGCAATGATTTCGGGCTGAATTGAGATTGTGACTCTAGAACGAAATGTAGTGAGAAATGTAATAAGGCGTGCAACTGAATCACGTGCACTGTCAGTGATAACTGATGTGCCATCTGTCGTCAGTGACGGAGGGCCAGTGAGCGAAACCACTGTGCTGAACGGGACAACCGCAATTTCAGACTTCGTGTCACGGCGATTGAGAAATGTCAATACTGAAGTAACGACATCGCCCGTTTGTGAATCGACAATACGAATAGTGAGTGGATACACACCATCAAAGGGAATGGATAAAGAAGCACCCTGTTTGTCTTTTGTGATGATGGGGACAACAGCAATGCGGTTTCCTGCGGAATCGCGAGGGACACGAGACATCCGATAACTAATGGAGTCGATAACAGCTGGGATGACATCACCGTCAGCGATGGAGCGAAATGAGTCACGCGAAGCAACGCGACGGTGGAGAAGAAACTCGAGTCGATCATCTGCTGCGACAAATGTGTCGAGGTTGGGAGACAGCACAAATCGTGCATTCACTGAGGTGAATACATGGAACGGCTGTGACACAATTTTTAGCTCTGGAGTGCCCAGTTCGGCTGTGTGGGTGCCAGCATGAACATGGGTTACGGGCGCTGCAATGCCAAGCCCAATAAGAATCACCGCTAGAAGCCGCCTGAATTTCATACTGATAACTGCCGTTCCATCACTGAAAGGTTGTATTCAAGAGGTACAAATCCATTGTCTTTATAAATGGATAAAGCGGCGGCGTTCGAGACCTCAGTGTTCACAACTGTTGACCGGCATCCGCGTGAATGAATCCATGAGAGTGAATTCTCTAGCAATAATCTGGCTTGTCCACGGCGCTGAAAATCGGGGTGAACCGCAAGTCGCTGGATAAACCCATATGAGTCTGTGATTCCGGCAATTACAAAACCAGAAATCTCACCCTCAACACGCGAGACAAAGATGCGTGCCCGACGTGTGGCATGAAGAGCTTCGCGAAATGTCTCGTGATCCATCATCCACTCTTCACCAAACGCTGCGCGGTCAATGCAAAGAATTGCCTCAACCTTTGATGGGTTGGGCATGTGTGACATAGGAAAACGGGGGCGAACGGATCGCATTGGGTGGGTGACAATGACCGGACCTGTGTCTGGTCGTTCCAACAAGGTCAATTTTTGCGATGTGTTGAACCCAACCGCAGAAAGAGCAGCAGCAGCAACGGGGGCAAGGGGGGAAGTGCGAACGCTGTCGTAGCCCCAGCGCGACAAGGTTTCGACCCAGGACTGCAAGATTGGAGTGTCGGGTAATTGCACGGTTGGGTTGTGTGAGCCACCTATTAATAGGGCAGCTCTGCTTGGCTGCTGTGGCCAGGGCCGGGCGCGGGCGGTGGTGGCACCTGACCAAATGACCCCTGCTCGGGAACGTTGCTCGACCAAACTCACCCCATGACCGTAGTGCGACTGGTCCCCGCGATGCCGAAAATTGGTAGGAATAGCGGGTACCACCTGTTCGGGCACTCGGGTGTCTAGCCTTCATCTGACATGTTTCCGCCGCGCTTTGCCCACATTCTTCAGGAGATGGAGCCCCTTGCCGCCCTTTTTCGTGAAGCGGGCCACCGGTTGTTCCTGGTGGGTGGAAGCGTGCGTGATTTGCTCCTTGGCGACACAGATGCCGGCACCGACCTCGACCTTATTGACTTCGACGCCACGACGACTGCCACCCCCGACCAGATTAAGAAAATTGTGCAACCAATTGCCGATGCGTTGTGGACCCAGGGTGAACGGTTCGGCACTATTGGTTTGAAAATTGGTGAGCGCACCTATGAAATCACCACTCATCGTGCTGAGGCGTATTCGCCTGATTCACGCAAACCCGATGTGCAGTTTGCATCTGACATCGAAACTGACTTGTCTCGTCGCGATTTCACCATTAATGCAATGGCACTGGAACTGACAACGGACACTCCTGTACTTGTTGACCCATTTGGTGGTCTTGCCGACTTGATGGCACGCGTGTTGCGTACGCCATTGTCAGCAGAAGAGTCGTTTAACGACGACCCATTACGCATGCTTCGTGCTGCACGATTCATTTCGCAGTTAGAAGTTGCCCCCGACCCGTCAATTACTGCTGCAGTGACTGCAATGGCGGATCGACTCACCATCGTGTCTGCTGAGCGAGTACGTATTGAATTTGACCGACTGATGACAACGAAGCGACCAACATTTGGTTTGTGGTTTTTAGTTGACACTGGTCTTGTTGATCATTTTCTTCCAGAAATGAAACTGATGCGCTTGGAACAAGACCCTATTCATAGGCATAAAGACGTATTAACGCACACCCTTGCGGTTGTGGAGAACGTGCAACTTGACCCCACTCGTGAATTTGATTTTCGAATTACTCGCCTTGCCGCTTTATATCACGACATTGGCAAACCACGAACACGTGGATTCAAAGAAGGCAAGGGCGTCACGTTTCATCACCATGAAGCAGTTGGTGCACGTATGACGCGTGAACGCATGAAGGCAATGAAATACCCGAACGCTGATATTGAAGCAGTGTCTGAATTGGTAGCAATCAGTGGGCGTTTTCACACGTATCAAATGGGTTGGACCGACAGCGCAGTGCGTCGCTATGTGCGCGATGCCGGTGAATACCTTGGCGAACTCAATGTGTTGGTGCGGTGTGACTGCACCACACGTAATGAAAAGAAGGCGAATATTCTTTCGCGACGCATGGATGAAATGGAAGCGCGTATCGCAGAAGTCGGTGCGCGCGAAGAGCTTGCATCGTTGCGTCCGGAGATTGATGGGCAGCAGGTGATGGAGTTACTTGGTGTTCCCGCCGGTCCTGCGGTCGGCGCGGCATTGGAATTCCTGATGGATATTCGCTTAGAAGAGGGAATTCTCGGTGAAGCAGTGATTATTGCTCGCTTGCGCGAATGGTGGGCTATCAATGCCGATGATGTGTCGAAACTCAAACGCACTCGTCGTGCGGAGACTCGCTAACTACGAACCAAGTTTGCGCGCACGCACAACCAGTGTGGATGGTGCAACTGCGCGCGGCTGATGCAATGGCGTTAATTCGTGCATCACGTCAATCGAAAAGTTGGCGCGTTGCAAAGCCATTGTTAATTCGCCAATAGTTGGCGTAGTGGAACCGTATTGGCGTCGGGCAGTGGGGTCATTGTTGTCAAACACCGCTGACATCGGGTGAGTGACTGCAAAAACAAGACCAGCTTCTGGGCGCAACACGCGATGCACTTGGCGAAACAGGCGGGCAATGTCGGTGTCAGAATTGATCTGATGCACGCAGACCGCAAGGTCGATGACGGCGTTCATAAGAAATCCGAGGTCTGCAAGATCACCTTCGTGGAACTCGACCACGACTTCTGAATTACTGGCAGCGACACGAGCCCGGGTAATGGCTTCGCCTGATGGGTCGATGGCGATGCTGCGGGCGCCCTGAGTGGCCATTGCCACGCAATTTGGCACAGTGCCAAAAAGTCCAAGTTCCAGCACTCGCTTGCCACGAAGGTCTCCGCAGACCCGCAGTTCACTTTCGTTGTGGACAGTAGAACCAAAGGAAATAAAGCGGCCATCGGTCACAGTTGAACCAGCATCTGACATGACAGGCATCTTATGGCTAACTTAGGAAGGCATGGGTTTTTCAGTTGACATGTTGCGCGGTGGCACCGGAGTTGTAGATCACCAATTGTCCCGGCGCTCCCTTATTAATGAGGTGAAACGCGGACGAGTTAGTAAAGACTCTGTGTGTGATGCGCACCCTGAACTCATTCGCGCTGCTCGCAACATTGGTGAACCATCAAAGACCGTGTGCCCCATCTGCGAAGAAGTCAACGTCGCTCTCGTGACCTATGTATTCGGTCATGGCCTGCCAAAGAACGGCAAGTGCGTTACAGATCGCAGCGACATTGTGAAATTGCAGCGCACGGGCCATGAGTACACCGCTTATGTCGTGGAAGCCTGCCCGCAATGCCGGTGGCACCACTTGTTACGGGTCCTGCCGATTGCGGTGCCGAAAAGGACTAGATCAGCCGCAAAAGGCTGAAATTGTGCCAAAAGCTACCAATCCTGGTGCACATCAGGGGTAATGGACGCAGGTCGAACATCAGTGAAACACCCCTGTGGGAGGGTGAATCTCAGCAGGTACGCTACCCAAGTCACTTATTCACCCTGCCCCCTCGGGGGCCCCGGGATCGTACTCGGGTCCGAAGGGAGGTCACACGCAATGCGTGCATACGAACTCATGGTCATTATTAACGGCAAGCTCGACGAGAGCACGGCCCATGCATGGATCAAAACCATCTCTGCCTCAGTGGCAGGTGTTGGTGGTCAAATCCACGGCAGTCCCGACTGGTGGGGCAAGCGTCGCTTGGCTTATCCAATCATGAAACAAGATGATGGCTACTACGCCATTTTCAACCTCTCTGCTGAAGGTGGCGCACTTGATGAAGTCGAGCGCGGTTTCCGTATTTCAGATGACGTTCTTCGTCACAAATTGGTCCGCCTTCCAGACGACGAGGCAGCTCGTCGCGGAATGATCTCGGCGGCGTAAGCCGTCCATATCGAGCACAGCGCTCTCTTCACTTGTAGGAAGGAACCATCACCATGGCCGACAACACAATCACACTCGTAGGGAATCTCACCCGCGACCCAGAACTTCGTTTCACTACTGGCGGCAAGGGCGTCGCATCATTCGGCATCGCCGTTGGTCGTCGCTACCAAGTCAACGGTGAATGGCAAGAACAAACCTCGTACTTCAACATCGTTGCATGGGGCCAATTGGGCGAGAACGCCGCAGCAACCTTCACTAAGGGAATGCGCATCATCGTTTCAGGTCGCCTTGAGCAGCGCGAGTACCAAAACCGCGAAGGCGAAAAGCGCACCGCGATTGAAGTCAACGCAGACGAAATTGGGCCAAGCCTGCGCTGGGCAACCGCATCTGTCGAGCGCACACCTCGTACCGACGGTGGCGGCAACGCTGGCGGCGGTGGACGTGGTGGTTCACAACCTTCTGGTGGCAACGCCGGTGGCGGCGACAATTACTTCCCATCTGACGAAGAGCCTTTCTAGGCTTTCCATATTTCTACCCTTCACACCTTCCCTGATACAAGGATCACACCATGACAAGTAAAACGAACAAAATTCGTAACGCCCGTGAGGCAAACCGCAAGTTCAAAAAGAAGGCCAACCCATTGGCCATCGAAAAAGTTGTTTTCATCGATTACAAAGACGTCAGCCTGCTTCAGCGCTTCATGTCTGATCGTTCGAAAATCCGTGGACAGCGCATGAGCGGTACAAACGTTCAACAACAGCGCGACCTCGCAACTGCAATCAAGAACGCTCGTGAAATGGCATTGTTGCCATACACAAAGCGCACCGTCAGCACCCGGGCACCGCGCCCAGGTAAAGAAGGTCGTGAAGATGAAGCAAACTTGGAACTCGACGAGCAGCCAACAAGTTCATCTTTCGTGCCCCGTGAGGACGACGATGATGAATCAACAGATTCAACTGAGGCTGTCGCAGAAGAAACTGCTGCTGTTGAAGCCGAAGTAGAGGCATAATCATGAAAGTCATTCTTCGTCAAGACATCGCCGGAGTCGGCTGCCGCGGTGACATCATCGCTGTTGCAGATGGCCACGCACGCAACTACTTGTTGCCTCGCGGACTTGCTCTTGTAGCAACAGACGGCGCAGTAGCGCAAGCAACTTCAATGCGTCGTGCACGTGACCTTCGTGAAGCATCAGACCGAGCATCTGCTCACACTGTTGCTGAAACACTGATGGCTCGCTCATTCACTGTCAAGGCAAAAGCTGGAAACGAAGGCCGTTTGTTCGGCTCAGTAACCACCGCTGACATCGTTGCTGCACTTGCTGCGCAATCTGGCGTCATCCTTGATCGCAAAAAAGTTGTGGCTCAGCCAATTCGTACAACAGGTGCTCACACGGCAATCGTCCGTTTGCACGGTGATGTCGAGTGCACAGTGAAATTGTCTGTGGTTGCCGGCTGATAGCCCGCGCCACTTACACACTTGTTATCCCCAGTTGCTGGGCTTTGTCCCCAGTGCTGTCCACAGCAATTTCGCAGGGTTATCCACTAGCAATCCACAGGCATTTACAGGCAAGGTAGGGGATCTCTATGAGCGACTTTTCCGACAGGCCTGAACGGTCCTCTGCACCACGCACAACGCGAACGGATAGTCGCGTACCGCCGCACAACTTAGATGCTGAAGCCTCGTTGCTCGGCGCCATGTTGCTCAATGAAGAACCAATTGGTTTGGCCATTGAACAGCAACTTGTTCCGGAAGATTTTTACAAGCCTGCACACGGTCATGTCTTTGCAGCAATCAAAGTATTGTCACAAGCTGCAGATGCAGTTGACGTTGTTACCGTTGCAGACGAATTGCGTCGTCATAATCTCATCGACGAATTGGGTGGACTGAATTTCCTGTTGGAACTGCAGAATGCAACACCGTCTATCAGTAGTGCTGGACGCTACATCCGCATTGTGCGCGATACATCAACTCTGCGTCGTCTGATTCGCGGCGCAAGCGAAATTGCAGACATTGGCTATTCAGCGCCAGCAGATATCAAAAACGCAATTGACCAAGCGGAACAAATTGTGTTCGATATCGGTGATGAACAAATCACCGACTCATTACAGAAACTTCACGAACTCACCGGAAAAGTCGCACAAATTCTGGAAGATCGTCACGATGCAAAGTCCGATGTCACGGGTATTCGTACTGGGTATTCAAAACTCGACAAACTATTGTCCGGTTTACAACCAGGAACCCTAAACATTGTTGGTGCTCGCCCTGCTGTGGGTAAGAGCGCATTTGCATTGGGAATGGCAGTCAGTGCAGCGCGTACCACTAACCGCCCTGTGTTGTTCTTCTCATTGGAAATGTCAGCCACAGAATTAACGCAGCGAATTTTGTCTGCGGAAGCACAAGTTGATTCAGACCGTATGCGTACCGGCACACTCTCAGACGCTGATTGGACAAAGATTACGACGGCCATGAATCGTCTTGAAATGCCCCTATATATTGACGACACATCCCAAATTACGGTGACGCAGATTCGCCAGAAGTTGCGCCGTGTTGCAGTGTCAGACGCGGCGCCTGCTCTTGTCGTTATTGACTACCTCCAACTCATGGGTGGTGGCAATAACGAAAACCGTCAATTAGAAGTCAGTGAAATCAGCCGTGGACTGAAACTACTTGCTCGAGACTTTGGCATTCCTGTTGTTGCGCTCAGCCAATTAAGTCGAACCATTGAAACGCGAGCAGATCGCCGCCCGGTACTTGCAGACTTGCGTGAATCAGGTGCACTCGAGCAGGACGCTGACGTTGTTATGTTCCTGTATCGCGTAGAGGCTGCAAATGCCGAAACGGGCAACAACGAGAAAGGCTTCGCTGATGTCATTGTGCAAAAGCACCGTTCTGGCCCTACTGGCGATGTGCGCTTGTTGTTCAACAAGGCCTACACCCAGTTCGTTGACGAACCAGAGTAGTTAGTGCGCAACCGCCACGTTTGTTGGCTGGTGAATCGTGACTTTTGCATCTTTGTCCATTGGCGGGTGTGTGTGACCTAACAATGTGTGTGCTTCGGTTTTTTCTTCTTCGGTAAATTTGCGAACGTCGAAACAAAATTCAACAGTGTTTCCATCTGGGTCGCTTGTGTAGATGCTGACGCAGAACTCATGATCAACTTCAGCCACCATGTGTCCGTGGTCGGTCCAGTTCTTGCGACGATCATCAAGAAATTCACGTGACGGTGCAAAGTACGCAAAGTGATTCACCCAACCAGGAAGGCCGGCTGTCTTGTTGATATTGGTGGGGTAGCCGTCTGCCCATTGCGCATCATTGAGATCCCAAAATGCGATCATGCCCGTTGAACCAGTGTCATAAAAGACGTGTCGTGCCCAACCCTCTGGCGAACCTGGCACAGGGCCAATAACTGTCTTCACTAATGAAAAGCCCATCACCTCTGTATAGAAGTGGTGTGTTGCTTGTAAGTCTTTGGTTGCGAGTGCGACATGATGAAAGCCCATAGCCAGAGTCTGCCACGCCTAATCTGTAGTCATGTTCCTCGGAGAAAACTTGCTGGCGTATCTCGTGATGGCGCTTGGGTTTGCGCTTTCTGCTGGCAATATCATGGCGCTCATCAAACCACCGCCAAAGGCACGCGCAGAAGGCGACTTGGCCGAAGCACCCAAAGCCCGGAGCTATCTGATGATTGCCATCGGCGCCATCGCCGGCCTCTGGGCCTTGGCCAGTCTGATTCGCTGAAAGACGCCACGAGTACTGTTTCGCTCATGGCATTCGGACAACCAGCTGGCCCCCCAGCAACAGCAAAACAAACGCGAGAACTTCTCGAACTCTTGAATGCTGCTGGCCATACAGATTTCCGTGATGCCCGCGGCCCCATGGGTTTCAACCAACGCCAAGCCGGTGGCAGGTTCACTCGCGACGAAGCCGATGCCTTCATTGCCCAACTTCAAGAATGGGCCGAAATCGCCGAGTCTGCCGATGCAGTTCCCACCCCGGTTGCCCCGACTCCCCAGGCCATCAAACCCAAGGTCACTGCAGCTGAACGATCATTGAAATCTGTCCCCGCCGAGGTTCTGGCCGCTGAATTACAGCGCCGGGGCTGGGTTGTGATGGAACCGTAACCCAATCGTTACATCACATTGAAATATTTTTTATGACCACCTATTAGGGTTAGGCATTATGAGCATCGAACTAGATACCCGCGCAAAATTGCTGAATGCCACCATTGTCGCCATCTCTTCAGGTGGTGAGAGTTCAGTCAGGGTGAGCACCGTTGCTACTGCTGTTGGCGTTCGCGAACCGTCGGTGTACCACTTCTTTAAGAATCGCGAAGCCCTTGTGGAAGCCGCCCAAATCGAGCGCTACCGCCGCAGTTACCTGGAAATGATCCTTCCATTTGAAGCAGCCGCCCTTATGGCTGACTCATGGGAAGACTTCGAACGCTCCGTTCGCAAAATATTTGCTGCTGTTTATTCGCCAGAGCGTGCCGCACTTCGAATTATTCGCATGAACGTGATGGGTGCTGCCCAATCCAGCCCCGCCATTGCCGCCGCTGTCATTGACATCAATCACGAAACCGCTGAATCCCTAGCCCGCGTCATGACATTTGGCCAAGAAAAGGGCTGGGTTACGAAGGATCTTGATGCTATGGCCCTCTCATATTGGGCCATCGGCCAAATCAATGGCCGGGTAATGGCCGAAATGAACCCGTCTCAGGTTGACCTAGACGCCTGGACCAAGGTGTCCATTGAGGCAGTTCTCGGCGTATATCGCTGGAAAGAAACCAAATAATCCAACGCTCAAATTAACGGAGAGCCACAATTCATCGGGGCGTCAAGTGCTGCGTTGGGTAAGGTTTTCCTTGTGATTCTGTCTGACCGTGACCTCCGTACCGAACTGGCCGCTGGCCGTATCATCATCGAGCCTTTCGATGAGGCGTGCGTGCAGCCAAGCAGTATCGATATCAAGGTGCACAACCTGTTTCGAGTGTTCCGTAATCACACAGCCGGCATCATCGACGTGAAGAAGGACATGACTGACCTCACCGAACTGGTGGACATTCCCCTTGATGGCGTCTTCATTTTGCACCCAGGGGAATTTGTCCTTGGATCCACTCTTGAGCGCGTGGCTGTGCCGAACGATTTGGTGGCACGTGTCGAGGGTAAGAGCTCACTTGGTCGCCTTGGTCTCCTGATTCATTCCACCGCTGGCTTTATTGATGCTGGCTTCGATGGTCACGTCACGTTGGAATTGGCGAATGTCGCAAACCTTCCGATCACGTTGTATCCAGGCATGAAGATTGGCCAAATCAGTTTCATGAAGATGACATCACCAGCTGAGAAACCATACGGTTCTGGCGCAAAGGGTTCGAAGTATCAGGGACAGCGCGGCCCAACCCCGTCGCGTTATTTTGAGAATTTTCAGTAATGAATCCTAGAGACATCAAGCAGTCAGACAAGCTTGAACACGTTCTCTACGACATTCGTGGGCCTGTGCTAGAAGAAGCAAAGCGCCTAGAAGAACAAGGTCACCGAATTACCAAACTGAATATTGGTAACCCTGCGCCGTTTGGTTTTGAAGCACCCCCTGAAATTTTGGTTGATGTCATTCGTAACTTGCAGGAATCACAGGGATATTCCGATTCACAAGGTATTCGTTCTGCGCGCACTGCAGTTGTGCAGCATTACCAAACAAAAGGTATTGACATCACAGACCCTGATGATGTGTGGTTGGGTAACGGCGTTAGCGAACTTATTCAGTTGTCATTGAATGCATTGTTGAACGGCGACGATGAAGTTCTGATTCCTGCTCCTGATTATCCACTGTGGACTGCGTCAACAAGTCTGGCCGGTGGAACACCAGTGCATTACTTGTGTGACGAAGACAACGAGTGGAATCCGAATCTTGACGACATTCGTTCGAAGATTACGAAAAAGACTCGCGCCATTGTTGTTATCAACCCGAACAACCCGACGGGTGCTGTGTACAGCAAGAAGATCTTGCGTGATATTGCTGATTTGGCGATTGAACACAATCTCATTGTGTTCGCCGATGAAATCTACGACAAGATTTTGTATGGGGATGCTGTGCATCACACGTTTGCAGCCATTGCGCCGGATTGTCTTGTGTTTACTTTCAGCGGATTATCAAAGGCCTACCGCCTTGCCGGGTTCCGCTCTGGCTGGATGGTGCTCACTGGTCCGCGCAAGCATGCTGCCAGCTACATCGAAGGTATTCAGATGCTGACCAACATGCGCCTGTGCGCAAATGTGCCAGCACAACACGCAATTCAAACTGCATTGGGTGGCCGACAGAGCATTGAAGATTTATTGCTTCCGGGCGGGCGTTTGCTTGCTCAACGCGATGCTGCTGTTACTGCACTGCGTGCAATTCCTGGTGTCAGTGCGGTGGAACCGAAGGGCGCACTGTATGTGTTCCCGAAAATTGATCAAGAGATGTACCCCATCAAAGATGATCGCCAGTTCGTGCTTGATTTCTTGCGCGCAGAACACGTGCTGGTGGTGCAGGGCTCTGGTTTTAACTGGCCGAGCACAGATCACTTACGTATTGTCACGTTGCCGTGGGCAAAAGATTTAACAGAGGCCATTGGCCGCCTGGGTAATTTCTTGTCGACGTACGTTCCCCCAAAATAGGGAAGTAATTACTCGCCAGCGCTGGTAGCGAGCGGTGCGTTCTGGTTTGCCAGATTGCGCTCGCCGTTTTCCAAAGCGTCGAGCAAGTGGATTGCAATGTCAGCGACCTTTACATCGGTCTCTTCCTTGCCGGCAGCCTTTACACCGTCGTCCATCATGATGTAACAGAATGGGCACGCGGTAGCAACGCGAGTTGCACCAGTACTAATTGCTTCTTGTGCGCGTTCATCGTTCACCTTGGTGCCGATTGACTCTTCCATCCACATGCGAGCACCACCGGCGCCACAGCACATTCCTTGTGTACCGTTGCGAGGCATCTCGACAATTTGTACGCCCTTGATAGAGCCAACAATTTTGCGAGGGGCCAAGTACACATCGTTGTGGCGACCGAGGTAGCACGAGTCGTGATACGTAATGCGATCTTCAAGAGATGCATTACGGATATCAAGCTTGCCAGTATCAATGAGGTGTTCGAGGAATTCACTATGGTGAACAACTTCGTAGTTGCCGCCCAATTGTGGGTACTCGTTCTTCAAAGTGTTGAAGCAATGTGGGCACTGTGTGATGATTTTCTTCACGCCCATGCCGTTCAACATTTCAATGTTGGGAAGAGCAAGCATCTGGAACAAGTACTCGTTACCTGAACGACGTGCAGAGTCACCTGTGCACATTTCGCTTGGTCCGAGAATTGCGACATCAATGTCAGCACGCTCAAGCAACTTGGCCATGGCCTGCGTTACTTTCTTGTTCTTGTCGTCGAATGAACCGGCACAGCCAACCCAGTACAAATACTCGTGGTTGAAAGCAGCGCCTGGGTCTACAACATCAACGTTGAGATCCTTGGCCCAATCAGCACGATCGTCTTGGTTCATACCCCATGGGTTGCCTTGGTTTTCCATGGCGCGGTATGCGTTACCAAGTTCTGCAGGGAAATTACTTTCCATGAGTGACAAGTAACGACGCATGTCGAGAATCTTGTCGAGGATTTCAATGTTGACCGGGCAGATCTCGTCACATGCGCGACATGTGGTGCATGCCCACACTTCTTCTGCAGTGATGCGCTCGAACAACGAGTTTGAACTAATTGTGATTTCTGAGTCAACAGACAATGGAGGAGTGACTGAACCATGAGCCGCGGTAGCAGCCATGATTTCACCGGTCTTTAAAACGATTTCGCGAGGGTCAAGTGACTTGCCGGTTGCATGTGCAGGGCACACACTGGTACAACGACCGCACATGGTGCAGGAGTCGGTGTCAAGTAGTTGCTTCCAAGTGAAGTCTTCAACAACTGAAGCGCCAAAAGTTTCAAGAGAAGTTTCTGTGAGGTTTGGCATTGCGCGCATGGCGCCCTTTGGACGATCACGATCTTTGAGGTACATGTTCAGCGGTGATGTGAAAATGTGACGCAACATTGTGAGAGGAAGCAACACCAGGAAGCCGACGAATGAAACAGAATGCAACACCCACATTGATAGGTGCCAGTTTTCGAGTGTCTGCAATGCCGCACCGTCTACAAGTTGTGACAGTGGGTACCCAATAAATGACCAAGCCTCAAAGGACATGTCCTTGCCTTCAGCAGTACTGACGGCGATGCGGAACATCTCTGCACCAAATCCGGTGAGACCAATGAGCAACATGCAACCAAGGATGATGCCGTGCTCGGCCTTTGTCTTGATGCGAATGCGGTATGGCTGTTGTACGTAACGGCGAATAATTGCCCATAGGACACCAATTGTGAATACGAGACCTGCAAAGTCACCGAACATGACATAGCCCTGGTAGACGCCGCCATGAAGGAACTTCAGTGACTCTGGTAGTTGGTGGTCAACTTCAAGAACTGTGGTGACCCCGAGAAGTGCAAGGAAACCGAAGTACATCATGGAGTGCATGAGGCCTGCTGCACTGTCGCGCAGCAAGGTGCGCATGTACACACCTGCGCGGTAATCAGCTAGGCGACGCTTTACATTTTTCGGAGTAGTACGACGACGGTCTGGCGCACCACGTTCCCAGTTACGCATGCGATCAGCAAATTTGAATGAACCCCAGATGATCATTGCGGGAATAATTGTGTAGAACGCAGCTTGTATTGGTCCGGGGATTCCTCCGAACACTTCACGCGACATTTCAGAAGTTCCGTGCCACTTTGTTAACTGCGGGACGATGCCCGAGAACAAGGCGAAAGTACCGACGCCGAGGCCGATGGCAATGGAGATTTGGTACGGGTGAAAACGCTGTGGCGTCTTTTCGGTGGGGGAGGCAGCGGTGGTGCTCATAACAGTTACAACGCTAGTGGGCAAAAGTCCGCAGAGTTCGATTCGTCGGGTAAATCACCCGGTCAGATGAGTATCAGCCGTAATGTGCGCGGTCGAGTTCACGAACGCGCGTAGCAAGGGCCTTGAGCAACTTGCGAGAGATGGCTGGGATGTTGTCGATAGCGCCTTTGAGTGCGCGCTCTGAGATAACCAACAATGTGACATCGGTATCAGCAATTACTGAAGCTGTGCGGGGACCATTGTCAAGAAGTGACAACTCACCAACAACAGTTCCGACCTTTGCGGTACCGATCTTCTTGCCGTTGCGCTTGATGGTTGCAGAACCTTCGAGAATGACATACGCCTCACGACCAGTTTGACCCTGATCCATGATGATGGTTCCTGCTTTGAGAACACGCTCGGTGGAGTTCTTCACCACGAGTCCGAGTTCTTTTGCGGAACACTCAGAAAAAAGTGAGATCTTGCGGAGGGTGTCTACGTTCGATTTAGTACTTGTCATATACACAGTGTACTTCTAATGAAAGTACCGAAATAGCAGTGGAGCTATTTGGGTTTTGCCTGGTTCGCCACAGCATCCGTTGCTGCTTTGATTTTCTCGGCATCGCCGAGGTAGGTGACTTCATTCACGGCAAGGGTGTCTGACAATTTGTAGAGCCGGGGCACCCCAGTAGGGATATTCAATTCAGCAATGTGCTCTGGCGAAATGTTCTCAAGCGCCATAACCAATGCACGCAATGAATTGCCGTGGGCCACAACTAATACGTTCATGCCCGCACGCAATTGCGGCACAACGGTGGCGTGAAAATGTGGGACCACTCTGTCGACCACATCTTTTAGGCATTCTGTGGCCGGCAACTCTGCTGGATTGACCAAGCGATACCGCGGATCAGTGGCGGGGTGTTCTGGGCTTGAGTTGTCGACGGGTGGTGGCGGTACGTCATAGCTACGGCGCCAGATCTTTGTTTGTTCCTCGCCATGTTGGGCAGTAGTGGCGGCCTTGTCAAGTCCCTGCAACGCCCCGTAATGGCGCTCGTTCCATTTCCAATGGCGTTCCACCGGCAGCCACACCTGGCCCATGCCCGAAAGCGCCAAATGGCAGGTCATGACTGCGCGCGTCAGTAAAGAGGTATGGGCAACGTCGAAAACAAGGTCAACCGCAGCCATAGTTGGGCCGGCCGCAGCTGCTTCCTGTTCGCCCTGGGCCGACAGGGGCACGTCGTGCCAGCCCGTAAAAAGGTTGAGTTCATTCCACGTACTTTGACCGTGGCGCAGGAGGACGAGATTGCCGAGCACACCTTCATCGTAGGTCTGACCCTGCGCCACAGGGGAAATCTGCAGGGAATCCACGGCAATTCCCCCATGTGACAAATGGTGAGTCACTTCGTATCAACTTTCCTATATCAAAGGTTGGTATCTCCCATTGGACCCCTTATTGTGAAGACACCCCACCCGTATCCGGCGACTTGTCGGAACCAAGTACAGGAGACATAACCCCATGGCAAAAGCAGTCGGAATCGACCTCGGAACCACAAACTCAGTCGTTTCAGTTCTTGAGGCTGGCGAACCAGTCGTCATCCCCAACTCAGAAGGTGCCCGCACCACGCCGTCAATCGTTGCCTTCTCAAAGGCAGGCGAAGTTCTTGTTGGTGAAGTGGCAAAGCGTCAAGCCATTACTAACCCGGATCGCACATTCCGCAGCATCAAGCGTCAGATGGGAACCACTTGGACCTCCGACGATATTGATGGCAAGAAATACACCCCACAGGAAATCAGCGCACGCACACTGATGAAGTTAAAGCGTGATGCAGAGGCGTATCTCGGTGACACAGTCACAGATGCGGTTATCACTGTCCCTGCTTATTTCGACGATGCCCAGCGCACCGCAACAAAAGAAGCTGGCGCGATTGCCGGTTTGAATGTTTTGCGCATCATTAACGAGCCAACAGCTGCAGCACTTGCATACGGCTTAGATAAGTCATCACACGATGAAACCATTTTGGTATTCGACCTTGGTGGCGGAACGTTCGATGTGTCTGTTCTTGAAATTGGTGATGGAGTGTTTGAAGTAAAGAGCACACACGGTGACACACACCTTGGTGGAGACGACTGGGACCAGCGCATCATTGACTGGTTGACACAACAGTTCAAGAGCGCTCACGGTATTGATCTTGCGCAAGATCGCATGGCTGTTCAGCGTTTGAAAGAAGCTGCTGAAAAAGCGAAGATTGAACTGTCACAAACACAACAGACACAAATCAACTTGCCCTTCATTACTGCAACAGCAGAAGGTCCATTGCACCTTGATGAATCGTTGTCTCGTTCAAAGTTCCAGGAAATGACTGCAGACCTTGTCGAGCGTTGTCGCGTGGCATTTGATCAGGCGATTAAAGATGCAGGTCTTACAAAGAGCCAAATCGATCACGTCATCTTGGTTGGTGGTTCTACTCGTATGCCAGCAGTGCAGGAACTTGTGTTCAACATGACAGGCAAAGAGCCAAACAAGTCTGTTAACCCAGACGAAGTAGTTGCTATTGGTGCAGCTGTTCAAGCCGGAGTACTGAAGGGTGATGTTAAAGACATCTTGCTCCTCGATGTCACACCGCTGTCATTGGGAATTGAAACCAAGGGCGGTGTGATGACAAAACTCATCGAGCGCAACACAACAATTCCTACACGTCGTACAGAAGTGTTCACCACTGCCGATGACAATCAACCATCAGTAGAGATCAATGTTCTCCAGGGCGAACGCGAGATGGCTAGTTACAACCAGTCACTTGGCAAGTTCAACTTGGTAGATCTGCCACCCGCTCAACGTGGTACGCCACAAATCG
Organism: Bifidobacterium breve; assembly: GCA_945878785.1. Lineage (GTDB taxonomy): Bacteria > Actinomycetota > Acidimicrobiia > Acidimicrobiales > Ilumatobacteraceae > UBA2093. The sequence goes on from CAMDVC010000006.1 coordinate 21,023, forward strand.
AAGTCACGTTCGATATCGATGCAAACGGAATTGTTCATGTGTCGGCCAAGGACCGCGCAACAAGCAAAGAGCAGTCAATGACCATTACCAGTTCTTCATCGCTCAGCAAAGAGAAAATCGAAGAAATGATTCGCGATGCTGAGTCACACGCTGAAGACGACAAGCGTCGTCGTGAAGAAGCTGAAGTCCGCAACAACGCAGATTCACTCGTGTACCAGACCGAAAAAGTTCTCAAAGATCAGGGCGACAAAGTAACTGAAGAAGAAAAAGCAGCTGTTGAAGGCCCGCTCGGAACTCTGAAGACCGCTATTGCCGGAAACAATATTGATGACATCAAGGCAGCAACAGAAACTCTGATGGGTGCCAGCCAAGAGTTCAGCCAGAAGTTGTACGAAACAGCAGCTCGTGACAGTGAAGCTACAGGCACATCAGCATCTGGCGCTTCTGGTGCACCAAATGACGATGACATCGTTGATGCTGAAATTGTAGATGAGCAGTAATTCATGTCAGAAGACAATGTTGATCAACCAGAAGACGCCATTGACGCCGAGATAGTCGAACTTATCGAGCATGACATTGATGCACTTGTCCAAGAACGTAATGAGTTCAAAGACATCGCGTTACGTCTGCAAGCTGATTTTGAAAACTACAAAAAGCGTGTCACGTCGAATATGTCTGACGAAGTCGACCGGGCTACTGGTCGCATCGCAGATTCATTGTTGCCGGTTCTTGATGCATGTGAAGCAGCTTTTGCTCACGGCGCAGATGGAGTTGAACCTATTTGGTCGGCACTCATGGCTGCTCTTGTAAAGCAAGGTCTTGTTGCGCTTGATCTTTTGGACAAGCCGTTTGACCCAACTACGTCAGAAGCTGTTGTTCACGAAGAAGGCGACGGCGGAGAACCAATCGTGGTTGAAGTGCTTCGCACTGGATACGAATGGAAGGGCCGCGTGTTGCGCGCTGCCATGGTGAAGGTGCGGGGATAAGTCATGTCCGGACAGCGCGAATGGTACGAAAAGGACTATTACGCAGTACTTGGCGTGTCGAAAGACGCAACTGTCAAAGACATCACGAAGGCGTACCGGCGACTTGCGCGCCAGTATCACCCTGATGCAAACCCTGACAACGCAGCAGCAGAAGAAAAGTTCAAAGACATTTCGGCTGCATACGACGTTGTGGGCGATGAAAAGAAACGTGCAGAATACGACGAAGTACGACGCGTTGGCCCAATGGGTGGATTCGGTGGCGGCGCTGGCGGGCAAAACATTCGTTTCGACATGGGCGGAGATGGTTTCGGTGACATCCTTGGCCAAATGTTCGGTCGCGGTGGTGGCGGACGACGTGGCGGTGGCGGATCAACCGGTCCACAACGCGGACAAGACATTGAAACCACACTGACACTTGATTTTGTCGATGCGGCGCACGGCATCACTACTTCATTACACCTCACTGCAGATGCACAATGCTCGTCATGTTCTGGTTCTGGTGCTCGTGCAGGTACCACATCAAAAACATGCGCTGCTTGTGGTGGCCGTGGTTCGACTGCAGACAACCAAGGTATGTTTTCGTTCTCTCAGCCGTGTCGTTCGTGTAGCGGCAATGGCATCATTATCGAAAACCCATGTTCCACATGTCGGGGGACGGGAATTGAACGTCGGCCTCGCGAAGTGAATGTGCGAATTCCGGCTGGTGTTGATAACGGTCAACGCATTCGTTTGAAAGGTCGGGGCACTCCTGGCCGCAACGGTGGCCCTGCTGGCGACTTGTTTGTGGAATGCAATGTTGCACCGCATCCGTTGTTTGCACGTGAAGGCTTGAACCTATTGACGCGAGTTCCTGTTTCATTTACGGAAGCAGTATTGGGCGCAACAATTGCAGTGCCAACCCTTGACGGCAGCGAAGTGACATTGCGCCTGAAAGCCGGAACACAAAGTGGTTCACGCCATCGTGTGAAAGGCAAAGGCATTGAATTGCCAAAGCAAGTAGGCGACCTCATTGTCACTGTTGATGTAAATGTGCCAATAAAACTTTCTGATGAAGAGCGCACAGCAATCGAAACGCTCAGCGAAGTCCTTTCCTCACCGCGTCAGACAGAAGAATCGTCATGACACATGATGAAATGCGCGCCCTCTATGTTATTTCGGTGGCTGCAGAACTTGCTGGAATGCACCCTCAAACCTTGCGCATCTACGAGCGCCGCGGTTTGTTGACCCCGGCACGAACAACTGGTGGTAACCGGCGATACAGCGACGCAGATATTGCGCGACTCTTGCGCATCACGGAACTTGCAGCCACAGGTATGAACTTGGAAGGCATTCGCCATGTCATGACTTTGGAAGCAGAAGTAGTGCGCCTTCGCAGCGAAGTGGAACAACTGCGTCAAGGCCTGATGCACGCCATAACTGAAATCGAAACACGTAGTCGCAGCAACATTGTTCCGCTGAGACAAGCAATGGCCCGCTTCGGCGAGCGCCCCAGCATCTTTGACCCGGACCGATAAGGAAACACCACGATGGCTATCGACCCAAAGAAATGGACAACTCGTACTCAGGAAGCAATTGCAGCAGCAAGTGATTCTGCGCGCTCACTAGGTAACCCCGAAGTCACGGTTGATCACGTACTCAGTGCAGTGGTCGGACAAACCGACACCATTGTCCCTGCCTTCCTGCAGAAGTTAGGCATCGCACCAGGCATGGTGCAATCGAAAGCTGATGCAGTCGTGGTCAAACTCCCACGTGCAACTGGTGGTGCAGAACCGCGCATGAATCGCGAACTTGCAAATGTTCTGACAAATGCAGACTCAGCTCGCAAAGACCTTAAAGACGACTACGTCTCTGTTGAGCACCTTGTCCTTGCAATGAATCAACGCATCGGCATTGGCAGTGAGGAAATGTTGCGGGCCTTGAAAGAGGTACGTGGATCACACCGAGTCACGTCACCAGATCCTGAATCACAGTTTGCGGCATTAGCCAAGTACGGCATTGATCTTACTGCTCGAGCACGAGACGGAAAGATAGACCCGGTCATTGGTCGTGATGAAGAAATTCGCCGAGTGATTCAGGTGCTTTCCCGCCGTACGAAGAACAATCCTGTATTAATTGGTGAACCAGGTGTTGGTAAGACCGCCATTGTTGATGGGCTTGCGCGTCGTATTGCTGATGGCGATGTACCCGAAGGACTCAAAGGGAAACGTCTGATCTCTCTCGATATCAGTTCGTTGGTAGCCGGCGCTAAATATCGAGGTGAATTCGAAGAGCGGCTCAAAGCTGTCCTGAAGGAAATCACTGATGCCGAAGGTGAAGTCATTACGTTTGTCGATGAATTGCACACAATGGTTGGTGCCGGCGGTGCTGAAGGTGCCATGGATGCTGGCAACATGATCAAGCCAATGCTTGCGCGCGGTGAACTGCGCATGATTGGCGCAACCACTCTTGATGAATACCGCAAGTATGTAGAGAAGGACCCAGCTCTCGAGCGTCGTTTTCAACAGGTCTATGTCGGCGAACCAACAGTTGCTGACACCATCGCAATTTTGCGCGGGTTGAAAGAACGCTATGAAGTGCATCACGGTGTGCGAATTCAAGACTCTGCATTAGTCAGCGCTGCGGTGTTGTCGAACAGGTACCTCACAAATCGATTCTTGCCAGACAAAGCAATTGACCTGATGGATGAAGCAGCAAGCAAGCTGCGAATTGAGATTGACTCGCTGCCAACAGAGATTGACATTGTGCAACGTCGCATTTTGCAATTGGAAATTGAGAAGGTTGCGCTTGAGAAGGAAACTGACTCCGCATCACGTGATCGCTTGAGCACTCTTGTAGAGGAACTTACGTCATTGCAGTTCGAAGCTGATGTCATGAAGGGACATTGGGATGCTGAGCGTTCAGCAATCTCTGCAATTCGCACACTGAAGGAAGAACTGGAAACTCTTCGCTCTGCTGTAGAGCGAGAAACTGACCTAACAAAGGCCTCAGAAATTCAATACGGCCGCATCCCGGAACTTGAACGTCGCATCAATGATGCAACACAGCACCTTGATCAACTGCAATCAACACAACGAATGTTGAAGGAAGAAGTTGATGCTGAAGACATTGCTGAAGTGGTTTCGAAATGGACCGGCGTGCCAGTCAGCAAATTGCTGGAAGGCGAGATGGCAAAACTGGTGCATCTTGAAGATCAGTTACATAAACGTGTCATTGGTCAAGATGATGCAGTGACTGCAGTTGCTAATGCAATTCGCCGAAGCCGAGCTGGGTTGTCAGATCCGGACAAACCAATCGGCTCGTTTATGTTTCTTGGCCCTACCGGAGTCGGTAAAACAGAACTTGCCCGAGCATTGGCTGAGTATCTGTTTGACGACGAAAAGGCAATGGTTCGTGTTGATATGGGTGAATACACGGAAAAGCATTCTGTGTCACGCCTTGTTGGTGCGCCCCCGGGTTATGTGGGGTACGACGAAGGTGGTCAACTCACCGAACTTGTTCGCCGCCGTCCGTACAGCGTTGTGTTGTTAGACGAAGTGGAGAAAGCACATCCTGATGTTTTCAACATTTTGTTGCAAGTACTTGATGATGGTCGCTTGACTGATGGACAAGGCCGCACTGTTGACTTCACCAATGTTGTGTTGATCATGACGAGCAATTTGCCTGGCGAACCAATTGATTACTTCCGACCAGAGTTCGTAAACCGTATTGATGAAATTGTGCAGTTCCGGTCGTTGACAGAAGACGACCTCAGTCACATCGTGGGTATTCAACTTGAGCATTTGGTTCAACGCATGGCGGAGCGCAGATTGATTTTGGAAGTCTCAGCCGCTGCCCGCGTATGGCTCGGCACTCGCGGATTTGATGCCTCATTTGGTGCTCGACCTTTGAAGCGTCTTATCCAGCGTGAGATTGCAGATAAAGCAGCGATCATCATTTTGGAAGGTCGCGTCAGCGACGATGGCGTGATTGCAGTTGATGTAGCGGATGGAGAACTAGTCGTCACCGGCTGTTAAAAATCATCTGAATGGTATGTGTTATCCCGTGGTGAATCGCCATGTGGCAGATGCTTCTACACTTCGGCAATGAGCTTGCCTGAACGTCGTATCGTCCCCACTGTTGGTGAGGTAGTACGTACTCCTGAATCCTGTTTTAAGAATGTGCTTGGGTACGACTGGCCTATTCATGAAGTAACAGTTGGTGCAGGGTTGCAGATGGCATATGTGGATGCTGGCCCGAGCGATGCAAAAGAAACAATGTTTTTGTTGCATGGTGAACCAATGTGGGGCTATCTATACCACAAGATGGTGACACCACTTGTTGCTGCCGGATATCGCGTGATAGTTCCCGACCTCATTGGTTTTGGTCGTTCAGATAAACCGACTGATGAACTGGCATACACATATAGCAATCATGTTGCTTGGGTACGTGAGCTTGTGGAGAAATTGAATCTCAGGAATCTCACATTTTTTGGTCAAGACTGGGGTGGCCTTGTTGGTGGTCGAGTTATTTCAGAAATACCAGATCGATTCGCACGTGTTGTTTTCTCAAACACCGGCTTGCCACGTTCAGGGCCAGCTGTTCCGTTTATTACTGCTCAACAACCGTTTGATCCACAAATCATGAAGGACATGATGAACATGGATTGGCGCGCAACAGTGAATGACGATGACAGCATCAATGCTGACAAAGTTCATGCGCTTGTCGAAGCAGGCCCCGCGTTCTATTTCCTTGCATGGCGTGTGTACGCCCAGGAAGTGAAAGAACTTATTCCGTCGAAGATTGTGCAGGGCTGGTGCTTGTCGAAACTGTCGCAAGACTCACTCGCGGCATACGACGCCCCGTTCCCATCGCATGATTTCTCTGCAGGCGCTCGTCGTTTTCCAATGTTGGTGCCGATCTCTGCTGATGACCCAGAGCGCGAGAAGGGTGATGCTGCGTGGGAAGTGTTCAACACATTTACGAAACCCGTGTTGACTATTTGGGGAGACCGTTGCCCGTTCACATATATGGAAATGGGTAAGCAATATCGCGAAGGCATACCTGGCACACAGTTACCTGGAATCAACCACAAGGTGTATCGGGCAAGTCACTTCATTCAGGAAGACCTTGGAGCCGAACTTGCCGCCGACATGGTTTCGTTTATCTCTGCGTTTCCGCTGACTGCGTAGTTACAAAGAAAAGCGGCGACGAATTGCATTGCCGTGTGCTGGGAAACCTTCATGATCGGCGAAGGCAATGATGTTGCCTGCCATGCGACGAAGCGCTGGTTCATTTGCTTTTGCGACTGCCGTGCGCTTTAAGAATGCTTCAACAGTGATACCTGATGACACATGTGCAAAACCACTAGT
>CAMDVC010000007.1 GCA_945878785.1 Bifidobacterium breve
CATGTCAATCAGCGCAGCGGTGTCAGCGTGCGTTTGTCAGTATCAAACTTGGAAGTTCTTAGTGCCAATGCCGTACGACGTGCGTTACGAGCAGGGGAGCGCGAAGTAGCGCCACGCATTAGTGATCTTGATGCCTTGGCATCCTCTACGGGCGGAAAAGTGGAAATTGAATCCTTGGAGGAAGGCCGTGAAAGTGGCATTCTTCAACAGCTCATTTCTGGCGCGGTGCTCACTGTGTACAAGGAACTGGCTCCCGGTGAAATGATGCGTGATGTTCTCACCGCCTTTGAAGAGGGCGCAGTTGCGCATGTTGGCGAGGACATTTCGTCTGGCGAATTGATTGCACTTCTTACTCAGATTCCAGCGCTCATGCCACCAGTGAAAGTTCTTACAGGCGGTAACGAATCGCCTGCCATGTTGGCAAGCGCTGTTGAGTTCATTCTTGAGGGATTGCATCTCACGCGACGTCTCAACAAAGACGCGTCTGGCTCAAAAGCCACGTATCGCTCGCGTAGCTAGTTGTTACAGAACGAACGGCGAACGAGTCCACAGTTCTCCGGTGTCGTTACGTGCTGCGTTTGTAGCTTCGCCAGTTAGGGCGACCACGGGGATTGCTTCGTTGATTCCACGCAGCGACATCGGTGCATGAGGGGTCATGATGACTCCTTCTGGCAGGTTCTCGATGTGCTCGCTAGGGATGATGACCTCAAACGACCCAGCGGCGTCACAGAGGCGCGCAGCCATGTTGACAGCAGTTCCGATGTAGTCGTCGCCCTCGAACAGCAAGGCCAGCCCAGAAGCCATGCCTACCCGTATGGAGAGAGGCGCACAGGCGGCTCCAGAGCGCTTCTGAAGCTCAAGAGCGAACGTGATGGCATCTCGTTGGTCAACAGCCACGAGCATGCAGCCATCGCCCAGCCACTTGGCAATGCGGACACCGGTCTCAGAGGCCACCTCACGGGTGACGGCACGCCATGAGGCGAGAAGGCGCCCTGCGGCGTCATCACCGTTCTCATTTGTGAAATTAGTAAACCCCGAAATATCGACGAATACAAAAGTCCGTGGCACTCGCATAGTGCTCCACACCTTAGAGGAACTAAGTTGCAGATATGGTTGCACGGTTCACTTATTCACGCTGGGACGGCACCCAAACGGGATTCAGTCTTGACGCTGAGGCAATTCTCGATGAATTGACTGATGATTTGCTCTATCACGGCGACCTGAACGCTGCATTGCGTCGGTTGATGCGTGACGGAATGACAGACCCTGATGGAAACCAAATCGAGGGTCTGCGCGACATGATGCAACGCATTCGTGATCGCAAGAAAGAACTGGAAGAGAGTGGCGACTTAGGTGGCGTGTATTCAGAAATTGCTGATGCTCTGAAAGACATCATTGATGAAGAACGTCATGCGGTTGAAAACTCTGTACGTGAGGCTGAAGCTTCAGGCGATGAACGACGGGCAGATACTGCACGAGATGCAGCAATGGAACGCAATTTTCGCCTTGACATGATGCCAAATGACCTCGCTGGCATGGTGCGCGAGATGCAGAGTTATGACTTTGAATCGAGTGAAGCACAACAGCGTTTTGAAGAACTGATGGACAAATTGCGCCAGGAAATGATGCAGCAGTTCGTAGATCAAATGTCTGAAGGAATGCAGAACATGTCGCCTGAAGACATGGCGCGCATGAAAGACATGATGGCTGCATTGAACGGCATGATCGAAGCACGCGAACAAGGTGAAGATCCGCAGTTTGAAAAATTCATGGAGCAGTTCGGCGATTTCTTTCCGGAGAATCCACAAACACTTGACGAACTTCTTGAGAACATGGCAAAGCGCATGCAAGCAATGCAGGCACTGATGGATTCACTCACGCCAGAACAACGTTCGCAAATGCAGCAGTTGTCTGAACAACTCATGCAGGACATGGACCTCAATTGGCAAGTGCAACAACTCAGCGAAAAATTGCAGAGTATGTTCCCGCAACCAGGCCAGGGTGAAGGACAGGGTTACAACTTCCGTGGCGAGCCCTCTATGAATATGCAGCAGGCCATGGACGCCATGCAGGAAATGGGCGATTTGAACGAAATGGAAGGGATGCTTCGTCAAGCGACCAATCCTGCTCAACTGGCCGAAGTCGACATTGACAAGGTTCGCGAGATGCTCGGCGAAGACGCCGCAAAGTCAATGGAGCGGCTCGCCGAAATGACCAAGATGCTCGAAGAGGCAGGGCTCATCAACCTCAAAGAGGGAAAGATGGAACTCACCCCGCGTGGCCTTCGAGCAATTGGCAACAACGCCCTCCGTCAGTTGTTCAACAACCTGGCAAAAGACAAGTTCGGCCAGCATCGCATCGCACGCGACGGCAGTGGCCACGAGCGCACCTACGATTCAAAGCCGTATGAATTTGGTGACCCGTTCCGACTTGATCTGCAGCGCACTATTCGCAACGCCATCTCACGTAATGGCAGTGGCACGCCGGTGAAATTGTCACCTGAAGATTTTGAGATTGAGCGCACCGAACACAACACGCGTTCATCAACGGTTCTCATGATTGACTTGTCGATGTCAATGCCAATGCGCGGTAACTTTGTCCCGGCTAAGAAAGTGGCGATGGCCCTGCATTCATTGATTAGTTCGCAGTTCCCGCGTGACTATTTAGGCCTGGTCGGCTTTAGTGAAACAGCGCACATAATGACCCATGAGCAGTTACCCGAAGTCAGTTGGGATCTTGCGTACGGCACCAACATGCAGCACGGCCTTCGTTTGGCTCGCCAGTTACTTGCTCGCCAGACAGGCACTAAGCAAATCATCATGATCACTGACGGTGAACCAACGGCCCACATCACTCAATCGGGTGATGTGTATTTCAATTATCCGCCGGTTCGCGAGACCGTCGAAGCCACATTGCGCGAAGCGATGCGATGCACGAAGGACAACATCACCATCAACACATTTGTGCTTGATGCAACAGGTCCATTGCGCCACTTCATTGAGCAAATGGCCCAGGTGAATCATGGCCGCGCCTTCTTCACAACGCCCGAGACATTGGGTGATTATGTGTTGGTGGATTTCCTCGAAAATCGTCGCAGAACGAGCCGCGCCCGTTAGCCATTTCAGGTAGCCATTCGTCCTGAAATGGGAGAGATGCTGACTGTTCATCTCGGGTTTCCCATACTCCATTTGCATTTTGTGTAAATATTTGCCACAATTACATCGCTGTAATTACAAGACATATTTCAAGATCCCTCGGGACTCGGATATGGCTGTAGCTGGGAGGCAAAAGCATGCACGGAGATTCTGATTCATTAAGCCAAGAACGTGGCTGGCAAGACCAGGCCAACTGCCTTGGTGTCGACCCCGACCTGTTTTTCCCAGAGCGTGGCGCAAGCACTCGTGAGGCGAAAGAAGTCTGCAAAGGTTGTGTTGTTCGCGGAGATTGCCTTGAGTACGCACTTGCCAATGGCGAGAAATTCGGAATCTGGGGCGGCTTGTCAGAACGCGAACGTCGTCGCTTGCGCCGTCAACGCGCACAAGATGGCCGTCGCGTCATCATCAACGGTTAGTTACACGCCACTCAATCGTTTGTTCCACGGACAGATCTAGGTCCTCCCACCGGGCACGTGGAATAGTCGCAAGAACGGAAGCGGGAAGCAACCCGACTAGTTCTGCATGGTGTACTGTCGCCTGTTGCGAAACTGCATAAAATACGTCATTTGGGCCAGTAATCATTGGCTGAATGAGGTTGACACTTACTTGTGTAAACGCCCCTACTTGTAGTCCTAAAGTGCGAATATTCGCAGTGCGAACAGATGATGCAATTCGGCGCGTAGTTGCTAGATCAACGTTTTCTAGCCACAGGTTGTAGGCAACTAACGGTTCGCGCACACCGACACACATTGCGCCAGCAGTGGGGTGGGGAGAATGTATCCCAGCAGATGGCATTAACGAAGTCCACGCATTTTTACGAATGTCAGGAAGTGTGCGTTCTGTTCCGTACAGAAAGCAAGGAACGTTTAATTCTGCAGTAGCCCATGTTGCGAATTCATCGCGTGCAACTCGTGCATCGTGCATCGTGGAATCAACAAGTGGCACGAAAGGAACAACATCGACAACACCAATTCGTGGATGAACGCCGGAATGATCATGAAGACTCAATGCTGAAACCGCAGTGCGTGCCAGTGCCCGAGGGGCGTCAACGCCAACCATGGTGAACACACTGCGGTTGTGGTCTGGGTCTGAATGAATATCGAGAAGGTCGCCCGCGCATGATTGAGCAAGAGAATCAAGGATGGCGTGGTTACGCCCCTCGCTGACATTGATGACACATTCGAGCACCCCTCGTGCTTACCAAAGAAGCGCCCCTTCCTGCTACCGTCAGGAACATGATTTCGTTTCTCGAAGGCCCAGAGCTCATTATCGTTCTAGTTGTCGTCCTGGTGCTTTTTGGTGGGTCACAACTTCCAAAATTCGCCAAGAATCTTGGTTCGGCTCAAAAAGAGTTCAAGAAGGCAATGGACGAAGGCAAGTCTGACGACTCTTCGTCTGATTCAAAGTAAATAGGTCAGACCGCGATTCCGCGGCGCCTCTTCAAAATTCTGCGACGCTCACGCTCGCTGCAACCGCCCCATACGCCGTGATCAATGCGTTCGGCAAGGGCATATTCAAGACACATGTTGCTCACCGGGCACCCCTTGCAAATTGCGCGGGCCCGATCTACACCCACTCCGTCTGACGGGAAAAAGGTGGCGGGTGGGTAGTTGCGGCAGTTACCGTCGCCCATCCAGGATGTCGGTGAGTCATCGAACGGAAGATTCGTGGCTGGTGCACTCGTCACTTGAAGTTGTACTTTCATGGCTGTCCTCGCTTCATCTGAAACAGATGGTCTTGGTTCGGTGTCTGTATGACGCCGAGTCATGGCGGGAAGTTCCCGCAATTCCAGTCAAGCACGAACGTGTCTCGGCATGCGGTCGGATTCGGTAAAGGTTTGGTAAAGATGTCACTTATCCACAGGACTGGGCTCACAAAAGGCACAAAAAGCACTAAAAATCGCCAGAAGTCGTCCTGCGAGTGCCCCGATAGACTCTAGAAAGTTCGCTATTGATTCACACCTGCAACCCACATATTGCAGTCCGGAGACACCATGACTGATATCCAGATTCCTCAGGCCCCGAAGGCACATGCTCGCATTGCGTTTCTTGGTGCAATATCTCCTCATTGGGAGGTCTATGCCGACTGGGGCGATCAGACACTTCTTGACGAATTCCGTTCGCGCGTCCTTGCTCGTCTGGTGTTGCTACCTCGTGATGACCCACAATTTCGTCGCAACATGGCTCGTATCGTTCGCGATGCTGAGCGTGAACTCATTTCCATTGAATGGGACATGGGTGATCCAAACTACGAGTTCTAAATCCATGGTGTGGGTAACACGTATAACTATTCCTAATGAACACATGGCGAACTCATTGACCTTGTCGTGCTCTCGTCAGCACTTTGTTCACTACCCTTGCGTCACATGAGTCGATTGATTGGTAACCGTGAGCTGAGCTGGCTTGATTTCAACGAGCGCGTATTGGCCCTAGCCCGTGAAACATCGGTGCCACTGCTCGAGCGGATCAAATTTTGCGCCATCTTTTGCTCGAACCTGGATGAGTTTTATCAAGTACGAGTGGCAGCACTGAAGGGCCAAGTCGCTGCTGGCGTGCAAGCAACATCATCTGACGGGCTATCACCGACTCGTCAGTTAAGCGAGATCGCCAATCGAGTTGACCATTTAGTTGCAGAGCATGAGAACGTTTTACTAAATCTGCTTTTCCCACCCCTTGCCGAACACGGTGTTGTTATTTGTCGATGGGAAGACCTCACGCATGAAGAGCGAGCCAATATGGAGCAGTTCTTTGAGCGCCAATTGTTTCCGGTGCTCACACCACTTGCAGTTGATCCATCACATCCATTTCCCTACATCTCGAACATGGCCATCAGCCTTGGCGTGTTGGTGCGGGATTCTGCGACAGGTGAGCAGCGTTTTGCTCGAGTCAAAATCCCCACGTTCCTGAAGAGATTTCACAAAATGTCTGAAGGTCGCTATGTGATGATCGAAGATGTCATTGCAGCCCACATCGCAGATCTTTTTGTCGGAATGGACATTGTGCATGTCAGCGCATTCAGGGTGACGCGTAACGCAGACCTCACGCTTGATGATGAAGATGCAGACGACTTGCTTGTTGCCGTCGAAATGGAGTTGCGCCGTCGACGTTTTGGGCGTGCAGTTCGGCTCGAAGTTGATCACCACATCAACCCAGATGTACTCGACATGTTGTTGGAAGAACTTGATCTGGAAAGAACAGATGTTTCATTTCATACCGCTCCACTTGCCTTGTCTTGTTTGTGGGAACTGCATGGATTAGACGAACCAACACTGAAAGATGCGCCATGGCGATCCGTCACAGCAGGTCGTCTTGCCGCCGCGGATGGCAACGACCAATCAATGTTCAGTGTTTTACGGCAACGCGACCTCTTGGTGCATCACCCGTATGAGTCTTTTTCTTCATCTACAGAAGAATTTCTTGAACAGGCCGCCAACGACCCACGGGTACAGGGAATCAAAATCACTTTGTACCGCACGTCAGGAGATTCGCCCATCGCGCGCAGTCTTATCAAGGCAGCTGAATTAGGAAAACAAGTCGTGGCGCTTATTGAGTTAACCGCTCGATTCGATGAAGCAACCAATGTGACCTGGGCTAAAGAACTTGAACGTGCAGGTGTCCATGTGGTGTACGGCGTTGTGGGGTTAAAGACTCACTGTAAGTGTGTGTTAGTTGTTCGCCAAGAAGAATCTGGTCTTCGACGTTATGTTCATGTCGGTACCGGTAACTACAACTCAAAAACTGCACGCATCTACGAAGACATTGGTCTTTTTACCTGTGATGAGAAAATTGGAGATGATGTTTCTCACTTGTTCAACTCCTTAACCGGTTTTGACAAAGATCACGATTTCAACAGCCTGATTGTCGCTCCGCGATACTTGCGCAGCAGAATTGCTCAACTAATTGAAAATGAAATTTCACATGGCAAAGATGGCCACATTGTGATGAAAATCAATGGTCTTGCAGACGCTCGTATGATTGAGCTTTTGTACCAGGCAAGTGAAGCTGGAGTTCAAATTGATCTCATTGTGAGAGGTATTTGTTGCATTCGACCTAGTTCAGATCACGAAGAGAATATTCGTATCAGGTCGGTTCTCGGTAGATATCTCGAGCATTCTCGTATGTATCACTTTGCGCACGGCGGACAAGATAAGGGTCCGGTGTATTACATCGGATCTGCCGACATGATGCCTCGCAACTTAGACAAGCGAGTTGAAGTTCTGATTCCGGTAGAGCATCCGAAGCATCGAGCGTGGATTGAAGAAGTATTTGCCACACTTCTTGCAGATGATGTTGTGGCATTCGAAATGAACCGCGAAGGTAATTGGCGTCGTGTCGGACCTGCCGAATATGTACCCGCTAACGATGCCCAGTATCGAATTCATCAGCGCGATTCAGAATCACAGTTGAAATTGGGAACTCCGGCGTTAGAAAATTCCTAGTATCTGAGGCTTACAAGTTCACTTTTCGTTCTCAATATGGGAGAATGTTGGTGAGTGCTCGTTCCTATGGTGGAGTCGCTTGCAAGTATTTATCTCATAGGGGGAATTATGGACGAACTTCGCAAAGGTTTTCACCTACAACTAGATGGAGTCCGTACTGAACTTGTGCGTTTGGCTGCATCTGTTATTGAAGCCATTCCTCGTGCCACAGCAGTGATCCTTAATGGCGACCTAGAGGGCGCTGATGCCTTGATCCGGTTCGACGATGAAATTGATTCGCTGTCGTTAGAACTTGAGGAACGTTGCTATCAGATTCTTGCGTTGCAAGCTCCGGTAGCTGGCGACCTTCGCCAAGTTGTGTCGGTCGTAAAGATGATTGCAGAAATTGAACGGTCTGCAGACCTAGCGGTGAATATTTGTAAAGCTGCTCGTCGCATATATGGCCATGATCTTGACCCGCGTCTTCGTGGGTTGATTGCCCGCATGGGTGAGCAGGCTGAACAATTGTGGGAATCAGCTCTTGAGTCTTTCGAAGAAAACGATGCGGCGAAGGCCGCCGCCATTGACGACATGGATTCGTACCTAGACAGCTTGCAGCGTGAATTTGTTCAGGCAATCCTTGAGTGCCACTCAGAAAATTCCATTGACTTGCAAGTAGCTATTCAGTTGGCAGTAGTCGCCCGATTTTACGAACGTATTGGCGACCACGCAGTGAACATCGGTGACCGCGTGCGGTATTTGGTAACAGGTTGGTTGCCGGAGCATAAAGGTGCAGCTCGCTTTCGTCAGAAATCTGGCGAAGATGACACCGACGGCATTCCTTTCTTTCCGAACAAAGAAAGTTAAATCCGCTAGTTCGGCATTGATATGTGGTTGCTGTTTGTCGGAGTAGTTTGCGGAGTAGGCGCAGGTTTTTTCATTCGTGACCGCACGCGGAGGCCTCGAATGATTTCGGCCCCCGTTGTCGCCGATCCCGTATTGATGCCGGATTCTGAAGCTGGGGTCAGATTGCTACTTGACGCACTTCCAATGGGAGTCGTTGTTCTGCTTCCTGATGGCCAAGAGCGTTTTCGCAATACTGTCGCAATGTCAATTGCGGGTGCTCGCCACGCCGACGTACTGATAGAAGTGGCGGCAGAACGGTTGCTTAATGTCGCTCTAAGAGGTTTCGAAAGTCGCGAGCAGATCCAATTAGCTGGTCCTCCACAACGTGTTTTGGAAGTCCGCGCAATTCCACTTGCAGATGGTGGAGCAATTGCGATTATTGATGATGTCACGGACAGGTGGCGTATTGACCAAGTACGTACTGACTTCGTCGCAAACGTTAGTCATGAACTCAAAACACCCGTCGGAGCAATTTCAGTGTTGGCAGAGACCATTGAAGGCGAGTCTGACGATGAATTGGTATTGCGGCTAACTGGCCGCATGGTGATTGAAGCTCAACGTATGTCACGCACTATTGATGAACTTCTTGAATTGTCGCGCATTGAATTAGGTGGCGAAATGTTGTTGGTTGATATTGATATGGCCGATGTCGCTGCTGAAGCAATTGAACGTGTCGCCCCGATGGCCATGCGAAGCGGCGTGCCGTTAAACATTGATTCAAAGAAAGGTACGTCAATAGTTTCTGGTGATTTCTTTCAATTGGTGTCGGCAGTAAAGAACCTGGTGGAGAACGCAGTGAAGTACAGCGACCAGACACATCAAGTTGATGTTCGGGTTCTCACTACAGACACCACGGTCTCTGTCGAAGTGGAAGACAGGGGTATCGGAATCCCTGCAGACAGCATTGATCGCATATTTGAACGCTTCTACAGGGTTGATAGAGCCCGCAATAGGGCCACCGGTGGAACTGGCCTTGGGCTATCAATTGTGCGCCATGTGGCTACCAATCATGGCGGGGAGGTGAACGTACGGTCTCGGGAAGGTGAAGGTTCGACGTTTATTCTCCAGATACCGCGTGTTCTGGGTCCACAATGAGGCAACATAGGGGCGCATGGTGAACGCACGGACAGCAACAGGTATCCCAACGGTGTTGGTAGTAGAAGACGAAGAGTCATTCATTGAGGCGTTGCAGGTCGGATTAAAACGCGAAGGATTCCGCGTCGAAGTTGCCCGGGATGGTTTGGAGGCTCTTGAAATGTTCGATCTTGTGCAGCCAGATCTTGTTCTTCTTGATGTCATGTTGCCAAAAATGTCTGGCATTGATGTGTGTCGTCAATTGCGCAAGAAGACCACAACCCCCATCATCATGGTGACTGCAAAAGGCGCAGAGATTGACACCGTTGTTGGTCTTGAAGTCGGAGCAGACGATTACGTCACAAAGCCATACCGCCTTCGTGAATTAACAGCACGGATGCGTGCAGTAATGCGCCGCGTGCCAAATGATCGCGGTGGAGAACTTTCCGGAGCTTCTATTGAAGTCGGTGATGTGGCACTTGACCCTGACCAGCACGAAGTGATCATTCGTGGAGAAGCACAAGCGTTGCCACTGAAGGAATTTGAACTGCTTCATATTTTGCTCGCTAATGCCGGACGAGTATTGCCACGCGAAACACTGATTGACCGTGTGTGGGGCAGTGATTATGTGGGTGATACGAAGACTCTCGATGTCCATGTGAAGCGCCTCCGTTCAAAAATTGAAGACGATCCAGCTAATCCCACACGCATTGTCACTATTCGTGGCCTTGGGTATAAGTACGACAAACAACGTTCGGCGTAGTATCGCTGCGTGGTTACGCGGCGTAAAACTAAACCTCTAGAGAATGGCGGTTTGCCGCCTGTTACTACTTTTCAGAGGCTGTCGCGCACGCATTCACTAATGGTGGCTGGCGAGACCGCTATGACACTGGCGTTGGCTGACTCGCTCTTTTTATCAATTAGTCCCGATGCCGCTCGAACCAAAGTTATTTTATTTCTTGCTGTGAGCATGGCTCCATTCGCAATTGTGGCCCCGTTTGTTGGGCCGCTCGTTGACCGCATGCGCGGTGGGCAACGCATGGTCGTGTTGATGGTGGCCATTTTGCGTGCATTCGTGCTGATCGGCATGATGCAATCGCTTGATTCGCTGGCGCTCTTCCCATTGGCATTCGCATCACTCGTTCTCGCAAAGACATATTCAATTGCAAAATCTTCTTTAGTGCCGACCACGATTTCTGATCCCGATGGTTTGGTGGCAGCAAATAGCAAACTTGGACAGATAGGGGGCATCACGGGCTTTATCGTTGTTGTACCAGTTTGGCTTCTACAATTAATTAGTTCTCAGGCAGCACTTGGCTTCGGAGTCATTGCATTTCTTGCTGCGGCACTCAACGCAAATCGACTGCCAAAAAGCGTGGTCGCTGCAACACCAGCAGATGCGTTAGAGACCGAGGAATTGCATTCTGTAAGCGTTGTGGCAGCCGCAAATGCAATGCGAGTGTTACGCGGAATAGTTGGCTTCATGTTCTTCCATCTGGCGTTCTGGCTGCGTCGCGAGATTGCCGGAACTGCGTGGTTTGGATTAGCGATTGGCTTGTCAGGCCTAGCCACGCTTGGAGCAAATTTTGCAGGCCCATACTTGAGAAAGAAGATGCAGGTACAGACTATGCTTTTATGCTCGCTCATTTCTGTGGGCATCGTCGGTGTTGGCTCTGCGTGGTTCGGCAACATTACGGGTGGCATTGTGCTGGCAGCAGTCGTCAATGCTGCGGCTGCTATCGGGCGACTCGCATTCGAGGCAACAGTGCAAAGTGGCGCACCGGACGCAAACAGAGGCCGTGCATTTTCACGCTTTGAGACTCAGAACCAAATGGCTTGGGTTGCTGGAGGACTGGTACCAGTGATATTCGCACCAACCGGATGGGTGGGGTTTGCCGTAGTTGGCGTTGTCGGTGTTGCGGGCGCCGTGATGTACGCGCGAATGCGTGGGATGACTATTGGATCTCGAGGCGGGCGAGCCACAGACCGGGCGCCTCGATCTCGCTAGGCGTCGGTAAATTTCCTGGCGCCAGGACAAGAGATGGCAACAATGCTGCGCCATCGCGCTCTACAACACCCTGAATAAACGTGCGACCGCGTTGTTGTTGAGTACGTGTCTGGGAGATGCCAAGAAGTTGTTCCACAAGATGGGAGTCTGTGCCATTCTGCACACGACGTCGACGGACAGCTTCGGCAATGGGTGATGCCCCGCCTAAAAGTCGTGCGCTAACGGAGTCAACGACGTAGTCGATATAACCAGAAATAGCAGCCACGTGAGCATCAAGAACAGGGGCAAGAGATTCTTGTTCAGCAGTGCGCGATGCGCCCATCATGACCATTGGGTTAGAAAACAAATTTTGAACTGCAGCCATTGCATCTGCGTCTGTTGGGTCAAGATCTGTGAGAGACGACATCAATGCATCAGGGTTTGGTCGAAACGCTGATACATGCGCCTCGACCAATGTAGTAAGACCATCTGCGATTGCTGGCGCTGCAAGAACAGCATGTGATGCAAGTTCATGGATGAGCACCCACATGCGTAGGTCATCTTTTGGAATTTCCCATTCCGTCGCGAATGCATCAACAGATGAGGCCACGATGAGAATTTCTGATGCGTGTGGGCGAGCAAGTGGAATTTCATATTGACCAAGTGCATGACTGGCGAGTGCGCCGATCATGGACCCAACAGACATCCCCATCATGGCGGGGGCCATCATGGTGGAAAGGTTTGCCATCATGGCAGTCATCGGATCATCGGCAACATCACCGTCGGTGTCGTGTGACTGAAGAGCGGTTGCAAGGTTGGTGAACAACGGGCGCAGGTCAGTCAGGGTGCGATGTGCCCACCGTGCTCGTGTCGTTGTGAGAATTTCCGTATGCGTATCGTTTGATCCGGTGGAAAGAGATGTGATTGCCCGAACATGCATATCGGCAATGTCTGCGAGGGAATTGAACGCTAAACGAGTAGCTGTGTCGGGTTCTGGATCTGGGGTATCACCGACTGCGCCGAGTTGTGCAAACTGTTGCGCCAAATCCCAATTGAGCGGACCTTGTCCGGCCATTGCCCGCATCATGTCGTTAAAAAAGGGAATTCTGCCAAAGGGATTGGAAGCATTCATGTCGCCGTCAGCCATGTACTCATGATAGGAGGACCGACGTGCGTTACATCGTCAGGGTTGCCGCACGAGAGTGGGAATCATGCTGATTATGGAGGCCTTGTTGAGCATCCATACAGAGTGATCGCGCCGCACCACAATTCCTACCAATTGTCCTTCGGAATCGCGAACAGTTGCGAGACCATGAATTGTGTCGGTGGAATTGATTGGCATATCTGTGGAACCATTTTTTGTCGACAAGCTTGGATGGGCAACAAATGTTTCAGACGTGGCAGTGTCAACAATTCGATACTGCGACAAATCCGATATCTGGTTCGGATCAATCAGGTGGCTCAAATCTGGGGCTGTTCCCCACGCTGACTTGTCTTCACAATTGACAAGCGCAAGTCCAGTAGCTGTATCTTTCGCGACGATGTGAACGGGGACTTTCAACCCGGCTGCAGACGTGACCCAGAGCGATGTTGCTGTGGCAATGTCGTCGCTTGATGTGATCCACGTGCCGTTACCGAGTGAGAATGCCGACGTTGAGCCAGCTTCACTCTTGATGACGGTCATTTCCTTCGGTGAGTAATTTTTCACCCGCGAAACCGTGGTACTTGGCGAAACTTGAATTTCAGCCCCCACGTCTTCTCGATAGGAAGAGATTCCCTTTGGAATTGCGATGGCGAGGACTGCACCTGAAGCGACCACGCTGATACCTGCTGCAAATGCAGTCAGGCGACGACTGATTCTTGGCTGTGTTGCAAGAAAATCTGTTCGTGCGGCATCTGCCATCTCGGCTGGGTGGCGCCACGTGCGTTCGTACGCTGGCACCGGTGCTGGATTTTGGTTCTCAAATTCGTCAGCGCTCACAAGTGTCAGACACTAATCGCGATGGGCACGCAAGTGTCGGCGCCATCACAAGCCCTACCCAGTGCCGTCAGAGTACGATTGTCTCATGCCTGCACCGTTGCTCGGAGAAGAGTGGTTCGAATTAACCGCCTCAGAACTTCCCATTGGTGACATCTATCAGTGGGCAGTACGGCCAGACTGCGGGGCAGTGGTTCTGTTCTCGGGCACCGTGCGAGACCATGCTGATGGTCGTGCAGATGTCACCTCGCTTGAGTACGAGGCGTATGAAGACGCAGTCATTCCGTCTTTTGCAAAGATTGCCAATGAGGCGCGAGTTCGTTTCGCAGACGCTCGGCGAATCGCAATTCTGCACCGCACCGGAGCATTGTCATTAGGGGAATCGTCGGTTGTTGTTGCAGTCTCTTCTGCGCATCGTCCTATCGCGTTTGATGCCGCGCGGTTCGTTATTGATGCATTGAAAGAGTCAGCACCAATCTGGAAAAAGGAAAATTGGGATGGCGGGTCTGATTGGGGCACTGGCGCCCACGACATCACAACGCCACAACAAGTAGTCAGTAATCCTTCGTGATCGCACTTTCTTTCTTCACTGGTCTTTTTTCTTTCATTGCAATCGTGTCCGGCTCAACGTTGCTCGTAATGGTTTATCTTGATAACCGCAATGTGCGCATTGATGATGGGATCGAAAACTTTCGCCGACACATTGATGCTTTGTCACCAGAAGCGAGACAATCATCAGTGCATCGCAATAACTCAGAAGACCGGCGTAATCAATGAGCACAATTCGTATCTCCACAGAAGGACCTAACCATGGCTCGTGACCTCGCAATTGACCTCGGTACTGCCAACACTTTGGTGTACATGAAGGGCAAGGGCATAGTGCTCAATGAGCCGTCAGTTATTGCAGTAAATCGCCAATCGGGTGAGGTGTTGGCCACTGGACACGATGCGTGGGACATGATTGGCCGTACCCCTAGTTATATCGTTGCTGTTCGCCCATTACGCGGTGGTGCAATAACGGACTTTGATATCACTGAACGCATGATTCGTTTGTTATTGCAACGTGTTGGTGTTTCGCGATTCACACGCCCCAAAGTTGTTATCTGCGTTCCGTCTGCAATTACTGAAGTAGAACGTCGCGCGGTAACAGATGCCACACGCCGTGCAGGTGCATCTGACGCGCAGCTAATCGAACAGCCGATGGCAGCAGCTATTGGTGCCAATCTTCCTATTGATGAACCTGTCGGCAACATGGTGATTGACATTGGTGGTGGCACAACGGAAACTGCTGTTATCAGTTTGGGTGGTGTTGTAGCACTTGAGGCAATACGTGTTGGCAGTTTTGATATTGATGCTGCTATTCAAAGTTATGTACGCCGTGAACATGGTGTAGCAATTGGTGAACGCACAGCTGAGGAAATAAAGATTCAAATTGGTTCTGCCGAACCTGGTCCACAAGATCGCAGTGCAGATATTCGCGGACGTGACTTGGTAACAGGGTTACCAAAAACTGTTCGCTTAACCGCAGAAGAAGTGCGATTCGCAATCGACGAACCTGTTGCTGCCATGGTGTTATCTGTGAAGCGTTGTCTTGCTAAGGCCCCACCTGAATTAGCTCAAGATTTCCTTGCTCGCGGCATGTACTTAGTAGGCGGTGGCGGAATGCTGCGTGGGCTCGCTGCTCGTATCGAACGTGAAACTGAAGTTCCTGTCAAGACGTCGCCCCAGCCACTTGAGGCAGTGGTGCTGGGGGCAGGTCACTGTATTGAGAATTATCAGGCCCTACGAGGCATGTTTATGGGGACTCGACGCTAGAACTTTGGCGTGTTGAGATAACTCGCCGCACTGTTCCTTCGAGGGATATCACGAACATGCCGTTAAAGGTGCTGCGAACTGCTGTGATGTTGCCTAAGTCCGTTAATACGGGTTCAGATGCAACGGTTGATGTGCCATCAGTCAGAATTGCCGTCATCGTTCCGGTGCAGTAGTCACCGAAGAAATACCAACCAGCTCGGCCAGAAGTGGTCGTATTGGTACCAATTGCCCCACCAGATATTGAACACGCACCGTCCTTGTGCTCGTATTCAAAGACGGGAGATACGGCGCCTGGTGAATCAACATCCTTATTGAATGTATGGCTTCCTTCGTAAGCGCTCCACCCAAAACTGATTCCTTTACCTCCGGGAATTTTGGATGTTCCTGGGCTGACATTGACTTCTTCCCACTTATTTTGACCAACGTCTGCAATCCAGATATTTCCAAAAACATCGAAGTTGAATCTCCATGGATTACGCAATCCGATTGACCAGATCTCTCCACGAGCACTCGGAGTATCAACAAAGGGGTTATCTGCAGGAATGTCATATCCAGAGTTACGCGGATTAATTCTCAGTATTTTTCCGAGAAGTTGGCCTTTATCCAGGGCACGTCGTTCTGGGTCATCGGCACTGCCACCATCTCCGGTGCCGATGTACAGCATGTTGTCTGGGCCAACGACGACTGCACCGCCATTGTGATTTGAGTAGGGCTGAGCAATTTTCAGAATCTCTGACCCGGAAGGTGTAGCACTTGAGACGATTTTTCCATCTGACGTCACATCAAATCGAGAAATAATCGTGTCCCCAGAAAGATCTGTGAAATTGATGAAGGCTTCCCATTTTTTATTAGTTTTTCGGAAGGCTAAACCTAAGAGGCCACGTTCGCCGTCCGATGTTGTTGCACGAGAGATGTCTAGAACTGTGTCAAGAACGGTTCCGTCTGGGCGCCAACGTTGGATGATTCCAAAGCGAGAAACTACATAAAAGTATGAGTCGGCTATGTCACGCTGGATGAGGTCAACAGCTCCTGCCAATTTTCCAATTTCTCTGGAAGAATAAGAAACAGCCCCGGAAAGGGCAACAGATGTTGTTGTTGCCGGTGCGACAGTTCTCGTTGTAGCTGTGGTTGTGGTAGTCGGTGTGATAGTCGCGGTCGTAGACGTGGTTGAGGTTGTGGTTGCGGTCGTAGACGTGGTTGAGGTTGTGGTTGCGGTCGTACTGCCACAACTAGCTGTCAGAATAAAAACAATGATGAGTGAAGCAATGCGCCGCATTCTCTACTCATTCGGCCTAACTCGAATGAGGCCCTCTTGAACAACTGTGACTGCCAAGTGTCCGTCTTGCGTGAAGATTGAACCACCGGCAAGACCACGTGAGTTAGACGTTGAGATTGCATGCTGGTCGTACAAATGCCATTGGTCTGCACGGAAGGGGCGATGAAACCACATTGCATGGTCAAGGCTTGCCATCTGAATTCCGCCTTCGTTCCAACCAAGGCCGTGCGGTAACAGGGCAGTGTCGAGAAGCGTCATGTCGCTTGCATAGGTGACGATGCAAGCATTCAAAACTGGGTCGTCGGGCAATGTGCCATCAGCGCGCAACCACACGCGTTGGCCAGTGGATTCAATGCCAGAGCGATTGATGGGTTCGCCATCTGGGTAGCGCAAGTCAATCGGGCGAGGATGGTCGTACCAATCACCAATTTGCTCCTTGTGCGGTTCCATGCGGGTCTTAAAATCAGGAAGCGTTTCTGGATCAGGAAGACCGAGAGGGGCGGGTATCTGCCAATCGAGACCTGGTTCAAATGCATGAAAACTTGCCTGAAGGTTAAAAATGACTTCACCGTGTTGAATAGCGACAACGCGTCGAGTAGTGAAACTTCTTCCGTCGCGCAAACGATCTACCTGATACAAGATTGGTGCGGCCGGGTCACCAGGACGCAAGAAATAAGCGTGGAGTGAATGAACATGTCGCGCATTTTCATCGACTGTGCGTGATGCCGCTACAAGTGATTGACCAGCAACTTGACCACCGAACACGCGAACCCGATTCTCAATGGGGGAGACTCCGCGAAAGAGATTGACTTCAATTGATTCCAGATCGAGCAATGTGATGAGTTCATCAAGAGGTGTGGCCATCACCCCATAGTAGGGTCGAAACGTGTCAATTTCGCCGCTCAATTCAGAACTGCGCCGTCATGCGTTAGCAGCGCAAGGTTTTATGCCCGAAGACGAGGGTGATGCCTTGTACGTAGCAGCGGTGCATGCCGCACAAGCAGTACCAAATGCGCCTTTTGTCGAAGTTGGTTCATATTGTGGTCGCTCAACTGTGTGGTTGGGCGGAGCTGCACGACAATCTGACACCACATTATTTGCAATTGATCATCACTTTGGCAGTGAAGAGAACCAACCGGGATGGGAATGGCACGACGCGTCATTGGTTGATCCACGCACGGGTCGCATGGATACGCTGCCGTTTTTTCGCTCCACAATTCTTGATGCAGGACTCGCAGATTCAGTTGTCACAATGGTTGGTGATTCACCCACCATTGCGCGTCATTGGACAACACCTCTTGCTTTTTTGTTTATTGACGGTGGGCACGGTGTTGAACCAGCCACATTGGATTACCAATTGTGGACACCCTTAGTTTCAATCGGTGGAACCCTTGCCATTCATGACGTGTTTCCGAACCCTGCTGATGGTGGTCGGCCGCCATACGAAAATATTTATCTTCCTGCAATCGAAAGCGGATTATTCGAAGATCTCAGTGCAACGGGTTCGTTGCGGGTATTGCGTCGAATCTAGAGAGCGCGCACTTTTAAGTGTGCATTACGGCGCACCATTGGTTGCGTAAACAATGTTGAAGCAGGAGATCCGCCACTAATTGCATCTGCCGCAAGAATGATGGCAGCAGCGGTGTAAGCACTGTATTCATCGGCAGGAAAACGAACAATCATTTTTTCTGGTTCAGCCGGATACACAATGCCGGTCCAATATGCACCGTCTTCACGGCGGTGAGGCATGGTCCACAAAATGAGTTCACGAGCGATGTCTCGATCGCCAGCTGCGCAATGAGCAATCGCACATTCACTTGTTTCTGCTGCAGTGACCCACTGTTCATCATCGACACAACGCACGCCCCGATCATCGAGTACGAAACGGTCCCATCCTTCGGCGAGTCGCGCTTTTGCGCGAGCTCCGGTCATTGCGCCGGTGAGTACGGGGTAGTACCAGTCCATTGCCCACCGAGCCTTCGGTTCAAATGCACCAAGGTCTGTTGCGATGAGGTGATCAATTGCGTCAGCAGCAGCTGTCCACTCAGGTTGAGAATCACCAAGAAGATCGCCGAGAGCTGCACCACAGTGGAGTGCATGGCGAATACTGGATGAACCAGTAAGAAGTGCGTAATCCCATGGTTTTGCATTTGTTTCGCGCGCCCAGATGATGGAACCATTCTCGCGACGCATGGATAAAACCCAGGAGAGTGCCTTACGAACAGTTGGCCATAATTCGGAAACGGCTGCGAGGTCACGGGTGCACAACCAGTGAGTCCATACACCTACTGCAATGTATGCATTGACGTTTGTGTCGAGTTTTGCGTCTTCTATCGAACTATCAGGCATGTAGTAGTTAAACCATGAACCATCTTCGTGCTGAATGTCGGCAAGCCATTTGTATGCAGAAAGGGCCGCATCGTCACGGCCCATGATGTTGAGAGCCATTGCTGTTTCAACATGATTCCACGGATCACAATGACCGTTTGGATACCACGGGATCATTCCGTTAGGTAATTGCAATGCCTGAATTGAATCTGCAGTACGCGCAAGGTCAGCGGTAGTGAGAATTCCCGGAAGGTGAGGCATGGAACGTGAGGTCATATAGATGCTCCGACAGTAAGTGGCTTGCGGGAGTAGACAACAAAGCTTTTACCCATGAGTGGGCTAAGCGCGCGTTCGGCAACTTGCATGGAACGCGGTTGGGTCATGATGTCCCACTCAAGGAATTCGCGGTACTTCTTCACCAATGAATGATCGTTATTGCGAGGACCAACTGCACATTTCAACCACCAATAAGGTGAGTGCAAAGCGTGAGCGTGATGGCTATCTGTAACTTCAAGTCCGGCAGAACGAAGTTTTGCCTTCAGTTCTGTAGCTGAGTAGATGCGAACGTGGCCACCAACACTTTTTGGTGCGTGGTATTCATCAGACAACATCCAGTTGATTTTTTCTGGCCACCACGATGGAACGGTGACACCAAGTGAACCACCTGGTTTTAAGACGCGATGTAGTTCTGAAATGACACTGACATCATCTTGAATATGTTCGAGAACTTCTGATGTGACAACACAATCAAAAGTGTTGTCTTCGAAGGGGAGTTTGGTTGCATCTCCACGAAGTACTCCGCCGTATACCTTCTCCGTAATTTGTTTGGCTTCCAACATCGCGCCGAAGGTATTACGAGTGGTGAGCACCTCTTCTGCTGCATAATCAAGGGCGAACACAGTTGCTCCTTGGCGAGCTGCTTCAAATGCGTGACGACCAAATCCGGCTCCAGCATCAAGAAACTTGTCTCCCGGACGTAGTCCAAGGCGATTAAAACGAATTGTCAACATGTCAGCGACGCTTCTCTAGTTTGGCGCGATTATGTGGCATGTTGAGCACTTCGCGGTATTGCTCAACGGTGAGTTCTGCACAGTGTTTCCACGTCCAGCGCGTTACAACTCGTTGACGACCTGCTTCACCAATGCGGGCACGCAGTTCTGCGCTATCAAGACCAGTAGCAATGGCAGCTGCGAGAACTTCGGCATTTGCAGCTGGGCATTGCAGCACAGTCTCATTGTGTGTGCCCGTTACTTCGGGCAATGCTCCACCATCAGTTGCCACAAGACATATGCCCGTGCTCATGGCTTCAATGGCAGGAAGACTGAAACCTTCATACAAGCTCGGTACAACGGCAAGTTCAGCTTCTGCGTATAACTCAACGATGCGCTCATCAGTAACACCTGATACGAAGTCGATATGCGGGCGTAAACCAAGCGAATCAATGAGGTCCATGCTGTGACCAGGACGAGGCTTACCGATAATGGTGAGGCGGATATTGCGATCTTTGCGCAAGATTGCCATCGCTTCGAGTAGATAGGACAGGCCCTTTAATGCAACGTCAGCAGATGCTGTAGTAATTAATCGACCAGGTTCGCGTGCGATGTGCGGCAGTGGCTTGAAAAGGTCAGGATCAACTCCGACAGGCACAAGACGCATCCGATCGCGGGATACGCCCATATCTTTGTTGATGTCAGTGATGCTGTTCTCGCTAACAACAACAATGCGCGGCATTTTGCTCGCAACTTTTCCTTGCATGTCCACGAATGAATACCAACGGCCAACAGAGCGGCGCTTCCAGTGGTTCGGTGCATGACTCATTTCCAATTCACGATCTTTCGTGATGGGGTGGTGCAACGTGACGATTGTTGGAATGATCTTTTCAATTTTTAAGATGTCCCAGCCAAGGCACTGGTTGTCATGGACAAGATCAAAGTCATTTACGCGAGGAGTGAGTGTGCGAAGTGCACGCTTTGAAAATGCAAGTGGTTCAGAAAACTGACCTGTCATGTACCGCGCAGTCTCCACTACGTCTGGCCATGTTTTAATCTCCCAGTAAGCGGGCATTCGCCCTGGGTATGAATCGTTGAAAATATCAAGGCTCGGCAGTTTGTGCATCGTGATGCGGTCATCAAGGACTGGGTACGGCTGTCCACCAAAAACTTCAACATTGTGTCCGAGATCTGCGAGTGCTTTGGTGAGGTGACGTGTGTATACGCCTTGTCCGCCAACATGAGGTTTACCGCGATACGTAAGGTATGCAACACGCAACGGGCCATTGGGGTCGTAGGTGCCTGACATAGGCAGTAGAGGCTAACTGGCACCAATCCGAATGGCTCGGGCGCGAAGGCGGGCTAGCCAGGCAAAGCCAATCAATAAAGCCCAGATATAGACCGCATTCCCCATGTGTGAATACAAAGTACGGCCTGATCGAAGCTGAATAGAGCGTTCAACCACTTGTTGTTCGCTAATTGACGTGCGTTCGTGAACTTCGCCAGAAGAATCAATAAAGGCGCTAAAGCCAGTGGGGGAAATTTGCACTACATCACGACCTTGTTCAAGTGCTCGCAAGCGAGATGCCGCTATTTGTTGTGTCTGAAGAATTGTCCATGTGTAACTAGAACCATTGGTCGGATTAATGATGAAGGTTGCTCCATCAGCAATGCCTTCATTCACGCGCCCACCAAAAAATATTTCCCATGAAATTGCAACACTCGCACGAGTGTCTGCAACATCAAGCCAACCGCGCGAATCGCCGGCCCGTGCATCGCGCGGTACCAAGTCTGTCGGAGCACCAATAGCTTTTAGCAGTGATCGCATTGGCATGTACTCACCAAACGGAACTCGACGTACTTTGTCATAACGGCCACTAACTGACCCATCAATGTTGACAACAACTTGCGCATTCGTAAATTGGCGCTCACCAGCATCCTCGGTGATGCCAACAACGAACGGCACGTTCAGACGCCTTGCCTCCTGGGCAATTTCTATGTACTCGGGACTATCAAAAAAGAGTCCTTGGTTTGTAATGTTGATGGCATTTTCTGGCCAAATCACTGCATCACGTTGTGAGTTGGGTTGGAGAGTTTTCGTTACCGCCATGTGAACATCAAATACGTCACGTGGGTTTGTATCAATTGCGTGAGTTCCCTGTTCTCCACCACCTTGAATGATGGAAAGATTCAATGTGCGTCCTGCGGAGTGCGTGCTGTTCCATGTGCTTCCCAGAAGAACCAAGAATCCGACGACGCATATTGCACGGAACTTTCGGTGAGTTAATGCGAGATACAACGTTGCGGTGGAAATACCAATGACACCCATTAGGGGAGCAAGATCAGCAAGAGGACCTGAAACTTGCCCAATAGCGAGAGTTGCTAGTGGTACGCCACCGAATGGAAATGATAACCGCAGCGCCTCTGCAAGCGAATGGCAAATAACTAACGCTGATCTGTGGGAATTGTCGTTAGTCGAGATTCTTGCTGCTATGAAACTGGCGATGCCATGCATCACGCAGAAAATAAGTACTGCAACTATGTACCCAGGCGCTGACAGGAACCACATCCACGCCATTGATGGCAAAAACCATGCAGCCGCGAAAAGAAACCCAGTCGAGAAAGTTTTTTCTTTCCGCCGTACCGCCATCGAGCCATACATCGCAATTCCCGCAAAGCCGAGCGGCCACCAACCCCATGGAGGCATCGATGCTGCAACCAAAAGACCAGCGAATACAGGAAGAAACGAGCGCCGTCTCATGTCATTTACGAATGAAGCGTGGCAAGGTGAGCAAGTGTTGCTTCGGCTGCTGTACGTGCCTGTTGCACACATGCAGGAATTCCGATACCTCTGTAACTAGCACCAGCAAAGACTATTCCAGGAGCAGCAACACCGAGCGAGTGTTCTAGTTCAGCGAGCCGTGCAAAATGATGAGGACGATATTGTGGAAAGGAATCTGCCCACCGGCTAACGCGAATTTCTGACGGTGTCATATCGACTCCGAGATGGAGTTTCATATCAGCCAGCGCAAGATTGATGAGTTTGTCATTGTCGAAATGCATCACTTCAAGTCCGTCGCGGCCTAATGACACGCGAAGAATCATGGAACCGTCATCGGGGCGCCAGTGGGCCCACTTGTTTGAACCAAATGAAGCAGCTGACACCCACCGTTGATCGGGTTTTGGAACTAGGTACCCGCTGCCCTTCAGGCGGGCTGGCCATTGTGATGCAGGGATTGCCATCGTGATCAGTACCACAGATGCATGGGACCATTGGTTAAGAAGGTCGGCGGCACGAGCATCAAGCGGACGAACGAAGTTCGAACTCGATTTTGCTGGCGATGCAATAACGATTGCATCGGCGAGGTGTTGGCCTCGCGAAGTGAACACGGTGTAGCCGGTGTTTTCTTTTTCGATTGCAGACACACTTTCACTGGTAAGTATGTGACCACCAAGAGCTGTTACTCGTTG
>CAMDVC010000008.1 GCA_945878785.1 Bifidobacterium breve
CGACGAAGACAACTTCAAACGATCATGAACAAGGCATGCCACAGATGGCTCAAGATGCTCTCTGCATACTGACGTGGAAATCAAGACCCCGATTTGTGACGGGTCAATTCCTGCTTTTTCAATTGCGAGCTTCCCTGCCATTGCTGCTGCATCAGAGAACGACACGTCTCTATCCCACCAACGACGCTCTTCGACGCCAGCAAGCCCAGCAAGCAACCCAGCCCGTAGGCCATTGCGTTGGTATACCTCTGCCAATTGCTCATCAATCCACGCAGACGTAACGACATTGGGCGCTTCGACTGATGCAACACTCAACACGCCGGCATGCTGGTGACGAAATACTGAGTTTCCGGTCATTGAGACGATCTTTCGGGTTGAGTCCGTACTACAGGCTAGTGAGAGCACCGCATTTCTGAACCACGGAGCCGCTGAATCGGTGATTTCTTGTGCATTTATGCGAAAACCACTGCCAGACTTCCTAAATGGGCACAGACATCGGCATTCTCACAGTCTTCGCGTGCCCACATTGCACAATGCCACTACACCTCGGTCAGTACGAAGCACGATGCGAGAACAATCACCTCTTTGATCGTTCTCGAGATGGGTACATCAATCTCGTAGTCGGAGGCCGCCTCGCTCCGAATTCAACTTCTGGCGACACTTCAGAGTCGTTGCGTTCTCGTCGAAGTTTCTTTGCAACAGGTTCCTATGCACCGATTGCAACTGCACTTGCTGAGGCACTGGGAGACATAACCGGTCCAATTCTCGATGTGGGATGTGGAGAGGGCTATTACCTCACTCATATCAACGCGACCGAAAAATATGGCATCGATATCTCGAAGAAAGCGGTACAAATGGCGAGCAAACTGTTGCCTGATGCTCACTGTGCAGTTGCATCGGCGTTTCGCCTTCCCATTGTTGATCATTCCTGTGCAGCTGTGTTCTCGGTATTCGCACCACATTCGTTCGAAGAATATGCCCGAGTATTGAAACCTGGTGGCACATGGGTCACGGTCACGCCAGGTCCACACCACCTACAACAGATGCGGCCGAAACGCGACCTCTCTATTGATGAACGCGAAGAGCGACGCAGCGAACCGCCAGCGCAGGCACAACATGCAGAACGTATTCAATTTGATCTCAACCTTTCGCCCAGCACCGCCAATGATTTGTTTTCAATGACCCCACTCGTCTGGCAGACCGCTGCAGATGCATCACCGACAACACAGGTCAGTGTCGATGTTTGGGTCTCATCGGGCACTTCGCTCTAACGTAACGACATGCCGAAATTCGATACTGCGTATTACAAACGTTTTTACGGTGACAACGGAGCGCACGATGCCAAGAAGATTGCTCACCTCGCTACTGCAGTTCACCATCTTGCTGCATGGTGGGGAATCAATGTCACTTCAGTTCTTGATGTCGGTGCCGGTATGGGAATGTGGCGCGATTGGTATCACACAACATTTCCTGAAGTTACCGTGAGATCAATTGATGTCAGTGAACATGCGTGCAATACATGGAATCATGAGCAGCGTGACATAGCCACGTGGCGCCCTCGTGGAAAATCTGACCTCGTGGTGTGTCATAGCGTGTTGCAATATCTTGATAATCAATCAGTTGCTCAAGCCTTCAATAATCTTGCGGCGGCAACGCGGCACCTGATGTATCTCGAACTTCCCACCAAGTGGGACTACGAAAACATCATTGATGAATCAGCAACAGATCTGCAGGTTCATCACCGTTCTGCGCAGTGGTACCGCAAACAACTCGCCCAACATTTCCGTCAAGTAGGTGCAGGTTTATGGGTGCCACTCAATGGCACCCCAATGTATGAGTTAGAGGCAAGCCGCTAACGAGAAGCAGGTCGGAAGCGATACAAAGCACTTCCTTCACCAGTGTCGTGAAACACCATCTCTACGGGCATTCCTATGTGTAATGCATCAAGGTCGCAATCCACAATGTTGGTCATGATGCGCGGGCCATCAGCAAGTTCCACATAGGCAATAACAAATGGTCCAGCATCCTGAAAGGCGCCCTTGCCCTTGCGCACAACAGTGAAACTATAAATAGTGCCCGACTGCTGTGCATCGAATGAGGACACATCTTCTGTCCAGCACTTCGGACAATTGCGACGCGGAAACCACAGAACAATGTCGCACCCATTGCAACGCTGCAAGATGAATCGACCCTCCGTGGTGGCTTTCCAAAATTCAGCTGTGGTTGAGTTAATAACCGGTGCGGGTGCTGGCAACATGGTCATGCGTCCTCTTGTCCAAGAATGAGTGTGACAGAACCATGCTTTGAACCGAGACTTCCGCCTGTTCCGTGAGCAAGTGATACCTGGCAGTTCGGCACTTGTACCGATGGGTGAGCTTCTCCGCGCATCTGACGCACGGCCTCAATTACTTTTGTAATTCCACCGCGGTTTGATGGGTGGTTATTACACAACCCACCTCCGTCTGTATTGAACGGCAATTTTCCGAAAGGTGCGACAAGGCCACCATCCATCACAAATTTTCCGCCTTGCCCTTTTTCGCAAAAACCAAGATCTTCGATTGTTTGCAAAACAGTGATTGTGAAACTGTCGTATATCGACGCGTACTTAATGTCTGCAACACTGACTCCTGCTTCGGCGAACGCACGTGGTCCAGACCACACGGCGCCGGTATACGTGAGATCAATACCGCCGTTGTCTGTGTGCTTGATTGCTTCACCATGACCAAGGATTTTTGCTGAGGTGCGATTGAGCGAACGTGCAACTTCCGGAGACACCACAATCAAGGCTCCGCCGCCATCGGTAACAACACAGCAATCAAGACGATGTAGCGGGTCAGCCACTAACGGTGAATTCAACACATCTTCAACAGTGACTGCATACGGCAGAAACGCATTCGGGTTGTATTGGGCGTGAATGCTTGCAGCGACTTTTATTTCCGCCAACTGTGCAGATGTTGTGCCGAACTCGTACATGTGGCGCTGCGCAGCAAGCGCGTATGTGTGCGGGGCACCAGACACGCCCCATCCTGATTCGAATCCGGCCTCGGGGCTTTGTGCATAGGCCACGACTGATCGGCCTGTGCGGGGTTTGCCCGCCAACGTGATGAGGGCAACTGAGCACTTGCCCGCAGCGATAGCTGCAGCTGCGTGCCCGACATGTGCAAGATACGACGAGCCTCCTGTTTCAGTGCTGTCAAAATAGCTCGGACTCAAACCAAAATGTTCCACCAATGACATTGGTCCAAAGCCAGCTGTGCCATCACAGAACACGGCATCAATATCGCTCATCGCTAAGCCAGCATCAGCCAAAGCGCCAAGTGCAACTTCTGTATGAATCTCAAACAATGTGCGGTCTGGGATTTCGCGACGGGGGTGTTCGTAAATGCCGGCAACATAGGCCGCTCCTCGAATAGTCATCGTTATCTGCTCTGCACTGTGGTCGACATGGAAGTTCCATTAGAACAGGCACGCGAATGTGGCGCCGAAGCGGACGGGGCTTCCACATGTCACAGACCTCTAGAAAACCGAAATCCCAACCTCTGTGGAGAAGCTGGGATTTCAGACTTTTATTATTAGTGGCGGGGGCAAGATTTGAACTTGCGACCTTTGGGTTATGAGCCCAACGAGCTACCGGGCTGCTCCACCCCGCGATGTAGTTGGAGCATTACGGTACAAGGCGAGTGCCTCACTCACAACTTCACCCGAAATGCTTAGGATTAGTGCAATCACCATGCTTGCCCGAAACAAAAAGACCCAACTGGCCGTAGAGGCACTGCAAGCAGAAATCGCTTCTTTGCGGGCTGAAATGAGCGATTCGATGGCTGCATTAGAAGCTGAACGGGAAGCTACACGTTCCACAGTGGATCGACTTGCAGGAATTGAAGCGCGAGTATCGGGCATGGGCTCAGAGTTATCACGTCAATTACACGAACTTGGTACGGAAATTGAAGAGCTCTCAAAGCGTGCAGAAGACTCTGAAGTCGCCGAAATAATGGATGCGCTAAAGACAACACAAGTACGTCTTGCAAACGAGCAAGCTCGGTATGAAATTACATTCCGACAAGACCTTGCGGCACTTGCGAACAAATTGTTACAGCGGCAACGCGCCTGAACTAGCCCTTGACTGCGGCTAGAGCCTGCTGAACCAGCCCACGTGCCTGAGACAACTTGGTTTGGTATGTAGCAAAATCTGGCGGAGATTTCGCCAATGCAGCATCGGCTTGTGCAAACAATGCTTCTGCTTGTCGCAACAACTCTGCTGGCGTTGTACCAGTTGTTGGAGCAACCGTGACTGAACTTCCTGCAATTGTGGTCGTTGGTGTACTTGATGAACCACCAACACGATCACCGAGATTCACATTGAATCCGGGGAACAACTGAGAAATCACACTAGTCAAGCTGTCACCAATGACTGACCTGTCGCCATACCCAGCAAGAATCTTTCGAACGAAGACCTGTTTGTCATTGCCGTCAGGCTGCACGAACATCGGACGAATATAAACAAGTCCTTTGCCTACAGGAACAATTTGCAAGTCACCATATGTAACGCGCGAACCACGCTGGTCGAGCGGAGTAATTGTTTGCGAGATCGCTGGTTCGCTCTCAAATTGAGCAGACACTGTGGCAGGCCCAGCAGGCAGTGGCGACTTGACGTCATACACCGTTATTTTTCCGTACGTCTTTGGCTCGCTTGACACCACCATCAACGACCGCAATTCTTTACGGCTGTCATCAGCTGAGAAGGGAACGAACGGGCGGACCATTGAAAATTGACCAATGTCAGTCTTCGCATTTGGCTCGTGAAAAATTGAGAAATACGGGCTGAAACGTTGAACAGATGAATCATCGGCATTGATGGAATCAATAGGTGCGATGCCAGTAGCCGCTGCCCCAAGCGACGATGTTCCTGAGGAAGTTTCTGGTGCATTGGCAGGAGCCTGAGCAATGCTCCAGGCTGCATCACGGTTGAAGAACAATGTTGCATCGTCAAATTGGTAACGACCGAACATATTTGTCTGCACGCGGAACAAATCTTCTGGGTATCGGAAGTGCGCTGACAATTCAGCGGGGACAGTTGACTTCTTTGCAAACAAGTCTGGGAATGCAGCGTTCCACATGCGAGCAATCGGATCTTTTGTATCCATTAGATACAGAGTCACGTTGCCCGTATACGCATCGACAACTGCTTTGACGCTATTACGTACATAGTTAAATGAATGGTTCAGTCCACTGCCCGCAGTGAGTTGGGAAACATTTGCAGACTCTGCATATGGGTAACGATTTGTCGTGGTGAACGCATCAACCACCCATTTCACTTGACCATTTACGACAACTGCATATGGGTCAGCATCAAGGTGGAGAAATGGTGCAATCTTTGCTACGCGTGAGCGCACGTCTCGCTGCAACAAGATTTGAGAATCTTTTGTAATAAGGCTTGAACCGAAAAGGTTGAACTCCCCAAAGTTCACTGCAAGGGCAACGCGTCGAACAAAACTATTGAACTTGATTCCGCCATCGCCAACAAAGGAAGTTTGATTTCCACCAGCACACGCTTGTTCTTTTTGGGAAGTCTTTACTACGGCATATTCGCCTAGGCGATCGCCAAAATAAATCTGTGGCTTCGTGACCTTTAAGTCAATATACGAAGGACGTCCGTCCTCGGTGGCCAGGCTGGCAGGGGCTGCGATAACACCACAACCATGTGTGTAAATAAGGTGACGCGAGACCCATGTACGGTTCGGGATTCCGGCAGGATTCAGTTCGCGTGCGGCAACCAGTACTTGTTGCACCCGACCATCAACCGAGTAACGATCAACATCAAGATCGTTGACGGTATAAAACGAAGTCAAACCTTGGTCAAGAGCAAAACGATCAAGCATTTGAGTCGGATCAAGTTGGCGAACATCGCGTAGAGCGGCATCGTTATTTGTGACGTCAGCAGTACTAATCGAGCTGAATGTGGTGTCCTGACGCGCTACATCTGAGATTCCCATAGCTGCCTTTGTGGCAACGATGTTGCGCTGAATGAATGGCAACTCTCGTGTACTCACGTTTGGCTGAACAACGAATCGTTGAATAATTGCTGGGTAGACCGTGCCGACAGCCAGTGCAACAACGATCCATAGGCCGATTGCAAGAACTGGCAAGCGCCAACCCTTCTGGCGAATGTTCCACAGCAACAATGCTGTGACAGCAAGTGACACCAGCACCATCAAGTTCAGTGCCGGTAATTGGGCGTTCACATCGGTGTACAACGCACCACGCACAACACCGCGAGTCGATGATGTCAGCTGGTATTTTGACAACCAATAATCTGCGGCTCGCAAGAGCGTACCGACGGCAAGAAGCACCGATAAATGAACCTTGGCTTGCGAAGTCACGCGCTGCACGCGATCCTGAGGACGAATACTTCCGTTGATGAAATGGAACGCAGTAGTGATGATTGTGACAAGAACAAGTGCGCCAAAAGCCCATGACACTACAAATTGTGCGAACGGTAAACGAAAGACATAAAAACCAACATTTGCTTTGAACAACGGGTCCCCGACTGCAAAAGCTTGACGATTGCGAAACATGGTCCACTCTTGCCATTGGCTCGAGGCAGGTAATCCAAGCATGATGCCAATAAGTACAGCTAATGCGATGCGCAATTTGCCACGACTTTTTGCAGTCAATTCACGAATACGAATTACGGTCTGGTCTTCCGGCGTGTTTGGCAATGTCAATGGTGCGAGACGATCTGCAATAAGAAGGTTGACCCACAAGAACAGAAAACAACCAACTGTAAACACGACAACGAGTTGAACTTTGCTAAGCAAAACTGCCCAGTACACATCACTACGTCCGACGCTGTTAAACCACAACACGTTCACGTAGAACGATGACATTGCCTTTGCGCTAAACAAAAGCAGCAAGACGAGTCCAACTACAACCGAAACCACAATTCGACCACGAGAGGGCTTGCCAAAATTAGGAAGTCGAAATACAGGGCCAGTTGGGCCGCCAGGAAGGTCTGAAGAGTTACGCACGCATCAGGACGCTAGCCCTGAACGGGGCAAACAAGGCATCGGCAACCCGCATGAGCGGGTGGATGACTGTGACCTGTGGGGAAATCATCACCACGAACAACTGAGCCACCGAGCGAGTTGTCTTCACATTCACTGCAGCAGTTGGTATCTGGCTCAGCCATCCACGTGATGCGGCTACCAGGCTCGAGAGCGAGGTAGGCACCATGGCTATACGACGAACACGCAATGTCGTCGACATGGGAATCGATTCTTTCCGACTTCCATAAGCGATACACGTCGCGGATGAGCCCAAGTAAGACATCGCGATCTCCTTCGGCTTCTCCAATTGCAATACGGGCATCTTCACGGAACCCTGCAACTAAACCTGCAGCAACAGCAGAGACAGCGTGAGCGGCAATGGCCTTTTGTGTGACACGACGGCTTGAACCACCAGCAACTTTCATAGACCTCGCGCCAGCACTTGCGGCCGCCATGGTGTCTTCTACGATCGCTGCGGCATAGCGAGCACTGTGTTCGGCTTCAGTTCCGAGCACTGCATCAATATCCAACGAACTGCGCTTTGCACGAACATGACCAAGAACTGTGTTTTGTTCGTCAGCAAGGACCCGCTTCAACTTTCGAGCCATGGCTACCACTACCGGTGACAGCTCTTCATTGCGCTCTTCGAATCGTGCTGGGTCTACAACAGGAGCAGCGGGCTTGGTCTTCGTCTTTTTCTCTTCCTTTGGCGCAGAAGCTTTCACAGCTGGCTTTTCTTCTTTCACAATCTCAGACGCGGTTGTCGCTTTTGCAGCGACATCGGCGGTGCTACCCGCGCGCAGTTTTGCAAAAATATCGTCGACAGCAGCAACATCTTTCTTCGGAGTCGGAGCAACAACTGCTTCTTGCAATGTCGCTGTCACTACATCTGCGATTTCAGGTTCAATAACAATTTCAGGCATGTCGACAGAGCGTCGTCCACGACCGAACAGCGACACCACGTTGGTCTGCGTCGTTTCCGTTGGTTCTACTGAAACAACTTCTTCCACTGATGAAGCGACATCAGTTGGCGTGTGCACTGGGTGAAGAACATCAACAATCTGTATTTCATCAACTACTTCAACGCTGACTTCTTCTTCTATGACTTCTGCTTCAGTTTCATGATCAAAAATAACAACATTGGTTGCAACCTCTGCTGGTTCTTCTTCGATGATTACTTCTTCACGGTCAAAAACTTTTACGGAAGGATGTTCAGAATTGATGATTGGCACGGGACCAGTAGTTGGCGACAAATCCACAATGAATTCAGGCTCATCATGAGCATCGGTGAGTCCGCCGATGACATCTTCGCTGGCAATACGTGCACGTTCGAACGCGTTCATAAGACGGTCACGGCCATGAAGAAGCTGTTCAATTTGTGAGCGAGCAGCATCACGACGACGGGACAATTCTGACAAGACTTTTTCGCGATACTCACGTGCCTCATTAACCATGTCACGGCCTTGTTGCTTTGCCATTTCAATTTCAGATTCGGCGTCTGAGCCTGAGTCTTGACGAATACGAGCTGCTTCTAAGACTGCAGATTCACGAATACGGACTGCATCTTCTGCGGCGTCCTTGACAAGGCGAGTTGCGGACTCTTCAGCGCGGTCACGAATTTGGGTACTCGCATCACGAGCAGCTGTCAGAACGCGTGCTGCTTCTTCACCGAGCAACGTGGTGACAGTCTCTTCATCGAGGCGCCCAGGAGCCGACAAGCCCCGTGTTTGCATGGCGCGCATTTCACTTTCAAGGAAGCGTTCCCGCTCTTGTAGGCGAGCCATCTCGGCGGCCACCATTTTGAGAAAATCACGTACTTCAGCCTGGTCGAACCCACGGCGACCGGTGGGAAACGCAGCCGAACCCACCGCCGCAGGCGATGATGGGTCGGGTCGGGAGAAAGAGATAGCCATTAGGCATCTACAGTACGACCCCTAGGGTGTCATTTGGTGGCATTATCCACAGGCCACCTAGGCGGTGGTGACGCGCAATGCCCCGCCTCCGTGGCTGCGTAGCGCTGCCAACGCTTCATCCAGAGTTGCAACTTGCACTATTTCGACCCGTGAACCAACCACTTGACGTGCCCTCTTCATTTCATTAGCTGATTGACCAGCTGGAACAAGGAAGAGGTCAGCGCCCGATGCCTCGACCGCCACAGCTTTTTGTTCGAGAGCACCGATCGCCCCAACAGAGCCATCTTCGCTGATTGTTCCGGTCGCAACCACATGAGATGTGCCCATCAGATTGCCGCTTGTTAGTTCGTCGAGCAGCGCCAATGCGAATGCAAGTCCGGCCGATGGTCCGCCAATATCTGTCGTTGAAATTTTGACCTCGAAAGGCAGTGACACTGTCCGAGTATCTGCTGGAACGAAGCCGATAATCGGACGAGTCGGATTATCAGCATTTGCCATTAACTGCACGGTGCGCTTCTCAGCCTTTGTTACATCCGGAGTTGCTGCCTTTGCGTCATACGGAATCACCGTGAGTTCCACTGTGTCGCCGACAACATGACCCTTCATCTGCGCCGCAAGGTCAGTCAATGTAGGCGTCGCAACACCATCTAAGTGACTAATTGTTTCTCCTACTTCAAGATTTGTACATGCAGCATTTTTCTTGGGCGCGCCGTCGCAGACCAGTTCTTCAACCACTACTCGACCCATGACAAGTTGTACGTCGAGTCCTAGTTTCTTCATTGCGACAAACTCAGCAATTTGTTTTGCACCGATCATTGCTTGAAATCCGAGACGTTTTGATGTGCTGGGGGTACTTGTTCCAAAATGTTCCTCGTACGTATCTACTTGCACATATGGGTCAATCCACCCAAGAACACTGTCGAGAATGGACAATTGACCACCAAATGCCGTGACAAATTTGATTCCATTTGTCGTGCGAAATCGTTCAGGAACTTTTGTCCCGGTTGATGATTTCGCAAACTCAATGCGTGGCGCCACGGCCATCGCTTCACCAGGCGCCAGTTCAAATCGTTGAATACGCACAGCTGCCATTACGACTATGCCAAACAACACAAGCCACGACAAGGTAATCAGTGGCAGGGCGAATCCCAGTCCACGCAATGGTGCGGGACGGCGTGGTGGGACTGGCGGTACAATTGTGCTGTTCATGAGTACATCAATCCTTTCATCATCCTTGTTTGCTATCACCGCTACCGGTGCTGGTGCCCGTGCAGTGTGGGTAATTGCCCTAGCTTTGGTTGCGCTTGCGTTTATCGATCGTATGAAGCCTGCCACGCCGCGACGTACCGCGGTGGTGCGGGTTGACAATAAACCCACCCCTCTCTATGCCGAACCAGAGCGTGATCAAAAATGGAAGACACTCGCCCACCTTTCTGGCGGAGCAATCGTCCTCGGTGCCCTAATTGCCTGCATCCTTGGTTTCTTATTCACCATTGCATTCGAATTTCTGGGTGGGCTCCTTCGGGCCTAGTCCGCTATGTCAGATAATTTTCGATTTGATGTCATTGCAGCGGGTTTCTCTGGGGATTCCTCAGTAGCTCTCGAGGCATTGCACCACGAGGACGGCACTATTCGTGCCAGTGCATTACGTGCCCTTGCACGCATCGGAACGTTGACCGCTGAAATTCTTTCTCCATTTATTCAGGATTCACACATCGAAACCAGACGTACGGCAGTGGAATTAGCAGTTCCTTTTCTTGCGGTAAATGTTCACCAGTGCATCGATGACTTAGATGTTTTTGTGGCAGAAATGGCTGCATGGTGCGTGGGGGAACGCATGCCTGCAAGCGACAAAGAGATTGAAACTCTCATTGATCGCACTACATCACACCCTGAGGCTGTGGTGCGCGAAGCATGTGCGGCTGCACTTGGCTCACTTGGTGATCCACGTGGACTGGCTGCAATTCTTGCGGCATGCTCTGATAAACCTGCCGTGCGCAGACGCGCCATCTTGGCTCTTGCCCCATTCGAAGGTGAAGAAGTTGATGCAGCATTACACCGCGCACTTGAAGACAAAGACTGGCAAGTGCGCCAGAATGCTGAAGATCTTCTCAACCCTCGTAGCTAGTTATTTCCGGGCAGCAATTGTTGATTGTCGTGCAGCCTCACAATCACTGCGAACATGACATCCGTCAACATGATCATTCACTAGGCCCATCGACTGCATAAATGAATACACCGTGGTGGGGCCAACAAATTTCCACCCACGTTTTTTCAAATCCTTTGACAGCGCTGTAGCTGACGGCGATATGGAAGCAACGCCAGAAGCATGCGTTGACTCACCATCACGACCAAAAGGCAGGTCTGGTGCAAAGTTCCAGATGTACTCCGACAGCGAACCAGTTTCATCAATAAGGTCAAGTGCACGACCTGCATTATTGATAGTCGCTTCAATTTTTCCGCGGTGCCGAACAATTCCTGCGTTCTCCAAAAGTCGATAAATATCACGCTCTGAGAATCGAGCAACCTCATCCATGTCGAATGAATGAAATGCTGTGCGGAAGTTTTCGCGTTTGCGCAAGATGGTCAACCACGACAATCCGGCTTGAAATCCTTCGAGGCAAAGTTTTTCAAAAAGCCGCGTGTCGTCAGTGACAGGTCGACCCCATTCGGTGTCGTGATATTCGATGTATTGCTCATCATCACCTGGCCACCAACAACGTTGGGCACCATTTTCAATTGACCGCAGCCATTCAGTCGTCACACCTGAAGCGTATGTGGCTAGCGACGTATGCGTAATCGTCCAATTACTGCTCCGTGTGAACTCAGACACCACCTGAGGGCTACGGTGAAAACATGGCTACAGAGACTCTGGTTCCCGGATTCACCAATAAACGATTGTGGATTGTTCTTGGTGCCTTGGCTCTTGCGGTCATGCTGGCAAACCTTGAGACCTCCATCATTGCCACCGCGCTTCCCACAATCACTGGTCAGTTCAATGCTTTCGAAAGTTTTGCGTGGGTAGGAACTGCATACATCGTTACGTCAGCAATCAGCACTCCCCTTCTTGGGAAATTGTCAGACCTTTACGGTCGGCGACTTATCTTTCAATCGACAATGGCCGTTTTCTTGGTCGGTTCAATTTTGTGTGGTGCATCGCAATCAATGGGGCAACTCATTGCAGCTCGGGCATTTCAAGGAATGGGCGGCGGCGGAATTCAAGCTCTCGCTTTCGCGATTCTTGGCGATATTCTTCCGCCACGTGAGCGAGGCCGGTACATGGGCTACTTCACACTTGCATTTGTAGGTTCAGCAGTTCTCGGACCATTGATTGGTGGAATCATCATCGACCATGCCAGTTGGCCATGGATCTTCTACATCAATATTCCATTCATCATCATCGTTGCTGGCATATGTCATTTTGCACTCAGACTTCCGTTCAAACGTCGTACAGCAAAACTTGACTTCATGGGTGCTGGCTTGCTCTCTCTCACAATTGCATCACTGATGATTGGTCTCGAAGAAGGACGACACGGTTGGACACAACAACACGTTCTGATACTTCTCGTTGTTGCACTTCTTGGTCTTGCCGCATTCATCAAAGTAGAACAACGCGCCGAGGAACCAATGATTCCGTTGCGACTATTTTCAAATGATGTCGTTCGCACATGTGCGCTACTGGGAATGTTCGCCGGTGTCGTCACCTACGGCGCAGGTGGCTTTCTTTCGTTGTACTTCCAAGATTCACTGTTGGTATCGCCCACAGAATCGGGATTACGCACATTGCCGCAAATGCTCGGCGTCACAATCGCGACGTTTGGTATCGGCCGCATCATTGCTAAGACCGGCAAGTACAAAGTTTTTCCTGTTATCGGAAGCGTTCTTTGTATGTTTGGCCTAGCTGGCATTGCACAAATAACCGGAACTACTCCATATTTATATCTAGTGATCCCAATGATTCTCATGGGCTTTGGTACAGCAGCCATTTTCACCACCACTTCAATCGCTAGTCAGAATGCGGTTGAATTCTCTGATCTCGGTGTTGCAACTGCCACGGTGCTGTTCTTTCGCTCACTTGGTGGGTCATTCGGACTCGCAATTTTCGGCACAGTGTTGAACACCACTATCCGCAGTGAAATTCCAAAGCGAATCACAATTGATCCAGACAAAGCTTCCTCCCTCATTCGATCGCCGGCACAAATTAGTGCGTTGCCTCCCGCCTCAAAGCAGGCTGTAGTCGACAGCCTTGCATTGGGAGTCAGCCGAATCTACTGGATCTGTG
This sequence comes from Bifidobacterium breve, assembly GCA_945878785.1. Classification (GTDB taxonomy): domain Bacteria; phylum Actinomycetota; class Acidimicrobiia; order Acidimicrobiales; family Ilumatobacteraceae; genus UBA2093. Next base: position 13,242 of record CAMDVC010000008.1, read on the forward strand.
CTGCAACCATGGTTATCGCATTGTTGTTTGCAGTTATCCTGCGTGAACAGCCGTTGCGCTTGCGCGCCGGACTATCTGACGCTATGGAAAAGAACGAGTCAGCAACCGCGTAACTGCGACCCACCCACGTTCGCAGGTCAATTCTTGAATCAGTACGTGTTCGCTCTTCGGGTCAAGGCTAGTTACTGAGGGTCAGCTATCAAGATCGGAATGATGCGTGACGTTTTGGTTTTGTAATCGTTGTACTGAGAGAACACAGCGGCGGAACGTTCCCACCACGCATCGTATTCGTCGCCTTTTACTTCACGAACCGTGACGCGGAACGGTGCTGGGCCATCTTGAACAAGAACTTCATCCGGGTTTTCTATAAGGTTTGTATACCAATCAGGGTTTTCAGCAGCTCCACCACGCGATGCAACGAGTGCATATGAGCCTTCATGCTCAACACGCATCAATGCAATCTTTCGCACATTCCCACTCTTTGCACCACGCATGGTGACGATGATGACCGGAATACCGGTCTTCATAAGAGTATTTCCGACAGTGCCACCAGACGTTTCATATTCTTCGATTTGATTACGAACCCATTCGCTAGTGCTGGGTACGTATGTGCCTTCAAGGTGATTCATAGCGCAACCATAGCGTGGAATAAGAAGCCCCTACAGCTCGTGGCGATACACGTTTGTTTCGCGGGCGACAAAGCCAAGGCGTTGATACAAACGATTTGCGGCTTCACGAGAAGGCCGTGATGTGAGTTCAACCGTAATTGCACCACGATGTCGTGCTTCAAGGATTGCTGCTTGATTCAGTGCTTCACCAACACCATGACCTCGGGCGGCAGAATCAACCACAACATCTTCAATCCACGCACGTACTCCAGTAGGAATACGAAATGTTGCGAGCGTAAGTGACCCAACTATGTGTTCATCGTGTCGAGCTATAAAGAGGACAGTCGATGGCGACGCAATAATCTCAGCTAACTGCTCTTGGGTTGGAGGCTTGTTCGAAGTTGACAGTTGTGGGATGAGACGATTAAAGGCGTCAATCAATTCGGCATTCGCAATGGTGGCTTGTTCAACAACGACTGACATGCACCCACCTTGCCACATTTGCCCCAGTAATCGGGCAACATCGCTGGGTCGTTATTCTTCAGACATGTCATCAACACACATTTCACGAGTATTGGCAGGGGTTCTTGAACCAGTTACAGGCCAGGTGTACTTCTCACCCGAGTGCCACCGCAACTACCAAAAGTTGGGTTTCGGGGCGAGCCCACGAGAACTAAATGGCGTCATGGCACCAGATGGTCCGGCGTACTTCACTAGCCGTGGATCAGTCATGGGTCAGGTGCCAGGACATGTAGTCGCCGCTGCATTTTCGGTGTTCAAACCAGAAGTGGTGTTGCCGTCTGTTGCATACGGTTGGACACTTACAGATGCAACAACAATCTGTGCTGCACGCGATGACGGCGCTATAGGGCAACTGCACCGCATCATTGGTGAAAACCCGGATGGCGCATCTCGTGCGCGAACATTACTTTCACGTGCAAATGAAGTTCTTCGTCCTGAAGGTCGCGCGCTTTTTGCTGGTATGAGTTCGCTTGCGATGCCAGGTTCAGTTGTTGGAGATGTGTGGCGACTTGGCGACATGTTGCGCGAGTATCGAGGAGACAGTCATACCGCTGCATGGATTAGCGCCGGATTCACTGCATGTGAAATTGGCGTTCTCAGCGAACTGTTCTGGGGAATGCCCATCAAGACCTATAGCCGTAGCCGAGGCTGGGACGACGCTGACTACGACGAAGCGATTGACCGCTTGTTGCGAGACGGTCTCATTACAGACGACGGAACCCTCACCACAGAGGGCCGTGCCCAGCGCGAATTAGTAGAACAAAACACCGACAAACAAATGGAATGTGTAGTGCGTGCGCTTGGCTCTGACATCGACGATTTAATCGCCATTTTGAAGCCATGGGGGGCCTCAATTCGTGAGAAAAAGGGCTATCCGGCATCTGGCCCACATGATCTGGCCGATGCAGCCAAATAGTCAGTTCTCTGGCTGTTTTCGGCGATAGATTTTGAAGGAATGACGGCTTCAGATCACGTCCGCTGGTTATCGCAACCAACTCTTCGCAGCCCCGCAGTCATCGCGGCATTTAGTGGTTGGAACGATGCGGCCGACGCCTCGAGTACAGCAGTACGCACTCTCATTGATTCGTGGAATGCTGAACCACTTGCTGAAATCGACCCTGAAGAATTCACCGACTTTGCGACAATTCGCCCGTCTATTCGTTTGATAAATGGTGTGACTCGCACCGTTGTTTGGCCAAAAGTCAGTCTGTGGCATGCAAGCACGCCAGGTGCAGACGTCATTTTGATTCTCGGACCAGAACCAAGTTTGAAATGGCGCTTGTTTACCGAACAGATCGTCAGTGTTGCTGCTCGTTTTGAAGCATCAATGGTGTTGTCTCTTGGTGCATTACTTGCTGATGTTCCACATTCGCGCGAGGTTCGTGTGATGGGCACCGCAAACGACCAAACCACTATTGACAGATTTGATCTACAACGTTCGCGATATGAAGGTCCAACCGGAATAGTTGGCGTCTTGCATGATGCCTGTTCACAAGCATCTATCCCATCAGCATCGTTGTGGGCTGCCGTGCCTGCATATGCATCACAGATTCCTTCACCAAAGGCTGCAAGTGCTCTCATGGCGCGCGCCGGGGAAATTATCGGCACACCTGCCCCGCTTTCCGCGTTGCATAATTTCGTTGTTGCGTACGACAACAAAGTCAATGAACTAATCGAAGATGACGACGACCTTCGTGAATATGTCGAACGTCTTGACTCCATGGGTGATGATGTTTTCGATCAAGAAGACTCACCGCAACTTGAATTCGAATTCGGAGATGCCGATCAAGAAGATCCCGAAAGTAATGCGCACTTGTTAGTCGACGAAGTCGAACAATTTCTGCGCGATCAGGGCACAAACTAATTAACTAGTGTGATCGCCGCGCCACATGTGCTCGCGCGGAGCATCAAACGTTGCCGGATTAATGTCGCCAGCAATGGCCGCAAAGGCCATGTCGCCCCACCATTGCGCACCAGCTGTTGGAGTGGGAAGTTCATCGGGCCCGAACCAGCCCACATCGCCTGTTTCCAATGGATGTCCTTGTAGTTCCCCGCCAGTTGCGCGCAGATGAAACAACAACATGTACATGCCGAATCGTGAGAAACCCATTCGCATACCATCGACAACTCCGAGCAGTTGCAATGGCTCAGCAATAATGCCTGTTTCTTCTTCTACTTCTTTCATAGCTACTTCTGCTGGCGAATACCCAACATCAGCCCATCCTGTGGGATACAGCCATACTCCACTGTCTTTTCGTTGAACGAGGAGAATCTTTCCTTCTTCGTTTCCAACAATTGCGCCGATGGCAACTTTCGGAGTGACGTATCCGGGAATACCTTCGCCAACAGATTCCATCCACTCTTGAACAAAGTGATCTTGTTCGCGACGCACCTCTAAGGCATCGTCAGCTGCCACTTTTATATCTGCAGCGACTTTCAGTACTTCTTCGTAGCGTTCTTTTTCATACAAGCTTTGCGTGAAGCCTATTCCGGTGCGCGCAATAGCTGCAAGAGTTTCGCTCCATCGAATGAGATCTTTAGTGAAGTACTGCGGCTCTGCATCGCTCATGGATTTCACCTTACTGGGTAGAAGGGCGACTACTTCTCGCCAAGGGAGTACAAAATAGCGCGAGAAATTTCGTTCTTATAAGCCTCATCATTTATTCGGCCACCATTCGCTTCCCTCACATAAAAGGAATCAACAACTTCATTTCCGAGAGTTAAGACCCGGGCATGACGAATGTCGAGTCCACAATCAGCGATTGCTTTTGTAATGCGGTGCAATACTCCGACCATGTCTGGTGCTCGCACTTCGAGAAATGTGGCGTTAGATGATGCAGATTCATCGAAACGAACTGTCGGTGCAGCAGGTGCAAGCGCAGACGTAGCGCGACGAGGCCGAGCATTTGCAGCACGATCTGCAAGTCGCGAATCAAGTGCCAGTCGACCAGACAGTGCAAGTCGAAGATTTGTTTCAATCGGTTCCCAGTCAATTTCCCCGTGCTGGCTTGCGACACGAAACTCTGAGGCAGCCATCCCCTGCTCATCTGAATGAGCTTCCGCACCTAACACGTCCATGTTATACAACGACAGAACTCCGGCAACACGACTAAAGGTTCCGGGTTTGTCAGGGCTGACAACAGTGACTCGGTCTGGTTGAGTACGGATTGCGATCTCGCCAGTAGCCATTAGTTCCAGCACAGCTGCATCAGGGAAAAGTCGCCACATCACTTCTGTCATATCGCCGCCACCCAATACATGTCGAGCGCGTTCAACTAAAAGCGCAACAAGTTCTGCTTTCCAATCGCTCCACGCCGATGGCCCTGTCGCCAGTGAATCGGCTTGCGTGAGTGCATGCAGTAGATCTAACACAACGGTTGATTGCAAGTGTCCTGACACCATGGTGATGGTTGCATCATCAGACAAGTCACGACGCGTTGCAGTATCAGCAAGTAACAAGTGATGCTCAATAAGCAAACTGATTATGCGCTGATCAGATTCAGACATTCCCATTCGGGTTCCTATTTCAGCGAACAACTCAATGCCAACTTCGGTGTGGTCTCCGGGATATCCCTTACCGAGGTCGTGAAACAGTGCAGATAACACCAACAAGTCGGGACGAACTACTCGATGCACTAGCTCTGCGGCATTTGCAACTGTCTGCCACAAATGTCGGTCAACTGTGTACCGATGAAACGCATTGCGTTGAGGCTTGCTGCGCACCGACGCCCATTCAGGCAATACGCGCACCAATAAATTGCGTTGATCTAAAGATTCGAGAACAGGAATCGCGGCTTCACCTTCAAGCAGCAGCGCAACAAGATCATCACTGGCGCCTGCTGGCCACGGGTCTGGCCATTGTGGTGATGAATCTCCCAGTCGATTTAAAGACGCCCGATCAATTCGTGCCCGAAGACGCGCTGCCGCTGTGGCAACTCGTAGCAACAACGTTGGGTCATCGGCAATATTGACCGTTTCATCAAGATGCACTTCACCGTTTAACAAATGCACGCCAGGTGCAAGTGGCTGCGGAATAGGAGAACGATCTGCTGGCGGGTCTAGTTGTGCCCACGCTTCATCAGCAATCCACGCCACTTCGCGTCCTACTTCTGCAATGGCTTCCATCAACTTGTCATCAGTGGTGTATCCGGCCATCGGCGCAACAGGCCCCTGATCTTCCAATCGCAAGATTTCACTGGAGCGACCGACATGACGATGCAGCGCAACACGAACACCAAGCAAAACATCATTACACCTGGTCAATTGTCGGCGGTCATCACTTGACAGTTCTAACCCTGCTTCCACTGCCCACTGCAACGCATGAATGTCACGCAAACCACCAAGACCATCTTTGAGGTTTGGCTCAAGAAGAAACGCGACTTCTCCATCTTTTGCGTATCGTTCAATAATTCGTCTGTGCAACTGCACCAGCCATTGACGGCCATCTTTTTTCCAACTGGAAGATGCCTCGTGAATCAGTTCATTTCCAAGTTTCTGGTTTCCAGCAATTACACGAGCGGTCACTAACGCTGTGGCTGTATCCAGATCTGATGTGCACAACTGAATCGTCTCTTTTGGTGTGCGAACAGCATGGCCAAGTTTGATACCGGCATCCCAAATTGGATACCACATCTTTGAAGCGATTTCACCAATGTTCTTCACTGATTTATGGACCAGCAATATGTCAAGGTCGCTATGTGGTGCAAGTTCACGTCTGCCATACCCACCAACAGCAATCAGCACTATGTCATCGCGTTTCTTTTCTTCGGCAGTCGCGGCATTGAAAACCTCTATCAACCAGGCATCAGTGACATCGGAAAGAGCATTGCACGCTGCAGTACCGCCCATTGAAAGGTCTGCAATAACTTCAGCGCGAGTTGTCATGACGGGATGCTTCCATCAGAGCGTCGGCGAGTCAGAATTGTTGCTGCCTTCCACGCACCCCAAGAAATGCCTGCGTCGTGAACCTCTTCACCGAGATCTCTCCATGTCAATGGTCCGATGGAAAAAACATCATCTGGCATCGCTCGAACTTCATATTCATCGCGTCGAGTGGGCACAGCACCAAATTTTTGCAAGAGTTGAGTGGCGTAAGAAGTTGAAGCACGAAGTACATGCAGTGGATTCGATTGTTGGGCATCAACATCAGTTGTTAACAGCGCGAATAACTCTTCAGATATAACTCGAAGAGTGTGCTCGGCAACATCCGCTAATGCAAAAATAAATTCCTTTGATGTCTCATCAATACTCAGTGATGCAATTTCCGATAATTGAGTAGTTATCCAGTGTGGAACCGCTCTGACTACAGCCTGATACAGGTCATCGGCATAAGGCTCTAATTCGCGTGCTTTAGGCTGGTTGACCATATCTCCATGGAGTGTATTGAGGCAGAACAAGCCACACCTCACACGAAACAAAGTTGCAACAATTACCTCCGGGCTCGGAACGACTAGACATAAGAGATGACACATGCATTGGTATTGGCAGGCGGTGGCGTAACGGGTGTTGCGTGGGAAACAGGTGTCCTAATGGGATTACGAGATGCCGGCCATGACATCATCGGCAACCTTGACCTTGTGGTGGGCACCTCAGCTGGTTCCACAGTCGGGGCCCAGATACTTTCTGGCACTGACCTAACTGATCTCTATGCAGGGCAAATTGCTGAAAAGCACAATGAAATTTCCCCTCATCTTGATGTAGACGCACTAGCAACCATCTTTGGCGAAATGGCATTGGGTGGCACCACCACTGATGAACAACGCATTCGAATCGGAGAACTTGCGCTTGGTGCAACAACGGTGGATGAACCGACACGACGTGCTGTTATTGAAAAGCGTCTGCCTTCTCACAACTGGCCAACCACCCCACTGACACTCACTGCAATAGATGCGTTAAGTGGAGAATTTGTCACGTGGTCAAAAGACAGTGGTGTCTCACTTGTCGATGCAGTGACATCAAGTTGTGCAGTGCCAAGCGTGTGGCCATGCGTGACCATCAATAATCGTCGCTATTACGACGGCGGATTACGCAACAGTGCAAATGCATATTTAGCCACGGGGCACACTGATGTCGTCGTGATTGCGCCAATGACCGGCGGACCTTCGCCCATCGTTACCGCTGAACTTGATGAACTTACGGCATCAGGAAGCACGATTCGCATGATTGTCGCCGATGTTGAAGCCATAGAAGCAATGGGACCAAACTCACTTGACCCTCGCTTTCGTCGTGTTGCAGCAGAACACGGCCGCAGACAGGGCCGTACCGCTACATTCTGAACGCACCTCATATTCCTAGGAGTTTGGCAATATCACTACAATTGCCACACCACCTACGGAGGTTTTTATGACGTTTAATCCCACCACGCCTCAGGGATTTCCAGGCACTATCGGTCGCACGCTTGCTGAGTCAACCCCGCACTTCCCATCAGAAGATACCGATGGAAACAAGCCGAACATTTTGATTGTTCTGCTCGACGATGTCGGCTTTGCAGATTTTGGTTGTTACGGCTCCGAGAACGCAACCCCTGTCATCGACTCCATCGCGCAGCGCGGTTTGCGATTCTCTGGTTTTCATACCACTGCCATGTGTTCCACAACTCGCGCCGCAATTCATACCGGACGTAATCATCACTCAGTTGGGGTCGGATGTCTTGCAAACTTTGACAGCGGATACCCCGGCTATCGCGGGAAGATTGCAAAAGAAGCAGGAACACTTGCTGAAATGTTGCGCCCTCACGGATACCGAAACTACATGATTGGCAAATGGCACGTCACCCCACTCACCGAAACAGGACCGACAGGTCCATTCGATGGTTGGCCACTTGCACGGGGCTTTGATCGCTTCTACGGATTTCTTGATGCGGAAACAGATCAGTTCAGTCCTGAAGTAGTGCGCGACAATTCACATGTCACCGCGCCCGGAACGTATTGGACTGGATACCACCTCACAGAAGATCTTGTCGACAATGCAGTCACATATCTTGCAGACCACACAGCCGGTGCACCGAACTCGCCGTGGTTCATGTTGCTCGCACCGGGCGCGTGTCATGCCCCGCACCAAGCACCTGTGCCGATCATTGATCGTTGTGAGCAGTACTACCTAGATGGTTGGGATGCCGCACGCGGACGTCGACTCGCGAATCAAATCACACTTGGTCTTGTGCCAGCAGGCACCGAACTTCCGCCGCGAAACGATTTCGTTTTCCCATGGGAAGATGTACCGGCAGAGCAAAAGCCACTCTTTATTCGCCTCATGGCTGCGTACGCCGCAATGTTGGAACACTTCGATGAAAACTTGGCACGCGTAATCAAGCAACTTGAGGTCTCAGGTCAATTAGATAACACCGTCATCATGGTCATGAGTGACAATGGAGCCAGCCAAGAAGGCGGCCCATGGGGATTCATTAATGCAATGGGTCCGTTCAACCTGATTCCTGAATCAATCGAAGAAAAGATTGCAAAAGTTGGCGATATTGGTGGCCCCGATACGCATAGCAACTTCCCATGGGGTTGGGCAATGGCTGCAAACACTCCGCTGAAGCGCTACAAGCAGAACACTCACTCGGGTGGAATTCGCGATCCATTCATTTTGTCCTGGCCAGGTGTCGTAAAAGATGAAGGTGGACTTCGTCATAACTTCTGTCATGCCATCGACCTCGCACCCACAATCCTTGACATGCTCGGACTTGAAGCGCCAAGCACCATCAACGGAATAAAGCAGATGCCAATTGAAGGAACATCATTCGCCCCGATTATTTCAAATGCACAGGCAGTTATAAATCGTGGTCCACAATATTTCGAAATGTTTGGTCATCGCGGACTGTGGGAAAACGGTTGGAAAGCAGTTGCGTTTCACCAGATGGGAACATCATTTGAGAATGATAAGTGGGAGCTCTACAACCTTGATGTTGACTTCAATGAATGCAATGACTTGGCCGAAGTAGAACCAGAACGACTCGCTCGCATGATTGACAAGTGGTGGGAAGAAGCCAACAAACACAGTGTTCTTCCGCTTGATGACAGATTCGCTCCACGCTTTGTTGAAAACGCCGAGCGTCATACTGGTGCACGAACCAACTACACGTTCTGGCGCGGAATGGGACATTTACCTTCTGACGTAGCACCAGACTTGCGAAGCCGTTCGTACACCATCTCGGCGTTTATCGATGTTCCTAAAGATGGATGCGAAGGCGTCATCATTTCTCACGGCGACCTCACCAGTGGTTACAGCCTATTTATTCGTGATGGCCATTTAGAACATGACCTCAACATTGGTGGTTCACATCAGATGTTGCGTTCTGACAAGCCCATCACACCTGGCACTCATACCGTTGGCGTGCGAATGAAGCGCAACGGCAACGAAGGAACGCTCACCATGTTCATTGATGATGTTTTAGTGGGAACAATGACCACCAACAACATCTTCTGGATTCTCATCTCCTGGTCGGGTCTTGATATCGGTCTTGACAGAGGAACACCTGTCAGCCATTACGAATCACCGTTCTTGTTTACGGGTCATCTCACAAAAGT
>CAMDVC010000009.1 GCA_945878785.1 Bifidobacterium breve
AGCATGTGCATCGCCTCACGGGCGTTGAACTGCATCACATAGCGAATTCGATACGCCATGGAAACGGCATAACTGGCCTGGAACGGATAGTCGGCCGCAAGGGCGTCGTATAACGAGGATGAACGGGCCATGACTTCATCGAACAATTCGGCTCCCCCTGCTGCATCCACAAGTTCTGGACGGGAATAGCCGTGATACGGAGTTAAGGGTTGCCATTCAATAGTGAGAAGACGGTGTCGTTGCATATCTCGGAATGCTCCGTAATCAGATAGCACATCGAACCGGTAGTCAATGCTTTCGAAGGCCCTGCCTGGACGGTGGCGACGGTTATCGCGGTTTCCGATGTACGCATTCAAGATGTCAGTTTTGTCTGCCACGCTCATCGCTTCGACCTTCATGCGGATTTGAGACTCAGGTAAATGTGAGTACTGATAACAGGCGGCAGCCACCAACTTGTTCTCACCGTCTGGATCAAAGTCGATAAGCGATACTTCATCTACGTCAGTCGCAATGTCATCACCCATGGTTGCGTCAACAATGTCTCTCATGGCAGCAGTGTTCGTTGATAGATAATCCGACCACTTCACTCCTCTTTCAGGAACATCAACACGCCTCAAGAATGAAGGAATAACTTTGCGTAACTCGACGAGCATCATGTCTGCGTAATAACGCGCTTCTGGAAGCGGGTGCGCGCGCATGCGTAGCAAGAGTTGTTCGTAACCCTGTCCGCTTCCGTAGATTCCGACGTTAGACAATGAAGATGCGGGCAATAACCCGCGCACCGCATCTAGTGCTTTGGCACGGGTGGCTTGTCGGTACACAAAGTCACTATCTTTCGGACCCTTAACAACGGTCGACCGAACGTGGTTGGTCACTAATTGAGCTAACTGGCTATACGAATCAAACATTCGATCCATATCGCCGACATAACGCGTTCCAAACCGGCCTTCCAAGATGTCAGGGTCGCGGTAATAGCGATAGCGCCCGCCGAGTCTGTCGTCATAGGCGATGTACCGAGTGCTCTGCTCGAGGTAACTCATCAGGCGACCCCATTCAAGAATCTTCGTCAAGATATTTGAAGCCTGCTCACACGCAAGGTGAACTCCACCAAGTTGTGCCACTGAGTCGTCGCCGTATTCGACGAAAACCTTTTCGTACAACGTCTCTGCTCTGTCTACTCCGACTGTGGCATCAACAGCCTTGTCTCCGTCAATATCAAGATCGTTGACAAACTCATCGAGAAAAAGCCGACGCAGGCTGCGCGGACTACGGCTGTAACGCGCAAACAGGGCTCCTTTTACAACCTCGGGCAAATTGACCAACGCAAAAACCGGAAGGTCAAGATTTGTAAAATAGCGACGCAGAATGTCTGATTCTGCGTCTGAAAATTCCTCGGGGACATACACACTCACGACATTTTAGCCTAGGAGTCAGGTGCAGGTTGAAGAGGGATACCGCTACAGCACGTTCTGGTCGGGATTAACTGCTCGAAACTCTGCAACGACTGCTTCTTGACGCTCGGAAGATGTCCAAAAATCGATGGCGGTCATGGCCATTGCTTTAGCGCCGTCCAGCACCGCTTGGTCGGCCATCGGTGACCGAGCAAATTGAGCAAATTGTTTAGTGTGAATTGATATTCCAGCTGGAGCAGACGCAATCATTGGATGTATTGACGGCACTAAGTGGCTCACATTCCCCATGTCTGTGCTGCCGACAACTCTGTGTCCACCATGTCGTGGATCAGTCACCGTGCGGCCAAGGTGTAGCGCATTGTGCGCATACATAGTTCCCATAGTGTTATTGGTAATCATGTCCGCGTACGCAGTGCCAATCCATTCATGGGTAACAGAGCAGCCACAGGCGTGTGCACCGGATTCCAGCGATGCAAGCACTCGGGGCTTGAGGGCCGCAAGTGACGTGACATTGTCGGATCGGACATACCACTCGGTTGATGCCTCGCGCGGAACAATGTTCGGCTTCTCCCCTGACTTCAAGAAAATTCCGTGAATGCGTTCTGTTGGCAAGATGTGCTGTCGCAAAGTGGCTACAGCCATGTAACCAAGTACAGCTGCATCGAGAGCGTTGCGGCCCAGATGCGGTGCTGCTGCTGCATGAGACTCTTGTCCCGTGTACTCAACTAGGAGTTGTTGCAACGCTATGGCATCGATAGTTGCTAAATCAGCGTCTGCGGGATGAACCATCATGGCCAGGTCAACACCCGACAGTGCTCCGTTACGTGCCATCAGTATCTTTCCACCGCCTCCTTCTTCTGCTGGTGTGCCCATGTACCGAACTCGCCCGCCAGATGCGTTTGCAATCGAGGCAAGAGCGACCGCAGCTCCAAGACCCGCTGCAGCGATGATGTTGTGCCCGCAACCGTGACCGATGTCAGGCAGGGCGTCATATTCGCTCATGATGCAGACTGTCGGGCCTGAACCAACGTCGCCCGAGAAACCTGTCGCACAATCGAATGCTCCAAGGTCAACGGGGACGCCGTGACCGTTGGCGGTTCTGGTCAATAATTCTGAAGCAAAAAATTCTTCATAATTTTGTTCAGGATTGTCATGAATATCATGACTGACGTTAATGAGAATTTGAGCATTCTTGTCAATCAGATTGCACGCCTTCAGTTTCAGGTCATCAACCTCTGAATTGTTCATGACGCAATACCGTGATTCAACACAATTTTTCCTAATTGCTCTCCGCGCTCTAGTCGAGACAATGCTGTCTCATATTCATGTAGCGGATACACGTTGTCAATAGCTATCGGTAGGCCACTGTTGATGATTGCTAGCAATTGATCAAATTCTTCGTAACTACCCATTGACGAGCCAATAATTTCGTACTGTTTAAAGAACAGGCGCGGAATATTGATTTCGGCGATTGAACCCGACGTTCCTCCACACACCACCATGCGCCCACCTGGCGCGAGAGACCGGACGGATTTATCCCATGTCGCAGGGCCGACACTTTCTATAACTACATCTGCCTGGACTGGCCATTTGGCATCCGAAGAATCGATTGCCGACACAGCACCCATTTGTAGGGCTTGTGATCGTTTTGCTTCGTCTCTGCTTGTAACAATTGCCCGAGCACCCATAAAATTAGCAAGAGCCAACGCAGCTGTTGAGACACCAGAGCCAATACCGACAATTAAAACTGTCTCACCTGGTGCTACGCGTGCTCTGTTCAGCATTCGTAATGCCGTGAGATACGCAAGTGGGAATGCAGCACTTTCGAACCATGACCTGCTCTGTGGTCGGGGGCGCACATTTCTGTCAGGTGCAATGGCAAACGTTGCATGACCCCCATGACAGTGCTCGCCCCAAATCATGAAACCAGGACCCATCGGCGAGTTATTTCCGAGTCGCACGATGTCTTCAATTGGAGACACGCCGGGGTTCACTACAACTTCGTCACCTACTGAAACTGACGTCACTTTGCTTCCGACTGCATCTACTATGCCCGCAACATCGCAACCGGGAATGTGTGGAAGTGGTGGCTTCGGCATCCCGCGTGTCACCCACAAATCCATGTGATTGAGAGCGCTCGCCACAACTCGTATGCGAACTTCATTCTCGAAGGGCTCTGGTGTCGTGATGTCACCCCACAGATAGTTTCCAGGCGATTCATTCAGTATCCAAGATTGCATATCCCCACCGTAGATGGCTAGACAAGCAGTCTCCAGTAATCCGGCACAATTTCTATTTGTATGGCCGTCCATGATCGAATCCGACATCCGTCTACGCAAAGATTCTCAGATCGAAAGGTGGAAGCAAATTCAATAGTGCGAGCTCGACTAGTTTCGACCAGCGGGTGCGGCGCGTGTGTGCCGAGTACTGATTTTTGACGTGCACGAAATCGCTGTTGGATACCCATTGAAGAATGCAGGGTCATGACGTCAAAGAGTCCATCGTTCGGGTGGGCGCGAGGTGAGACATTCCTGCTCCCTATAAAACCGCTATTGGATACACAGATTAAACGGCCTCGTAACCAATGCCCGATCATTACATGTGATGCTGCAATCCGACTGACGGTTGATCCATTGGTCAGTGTGATTATTAGGTGTAACGCGTCTATTGGCACCTCTGTGCAACTGGCCCCAATTGCCGGTGCTTGTGGGTCTCCGAGGCTGTGTGCGATATCGCCACCATTGAGGATAAGACGATTATCGGTCGAACTAGACGCAAGTTCAAGATCTCCGTTGACTACAACATCTGCCTGAGTGCGAGTTGTCGGCACTCCCCATAGCTCTCCCCGTGTAATCATCGAGATGAAGCCCCAGACGCTGCAGCAACAACCCCACGATCAAGTGCGCGCGTGGCCGATTCAGCAGTGTCACGCAGTGATGGATTGGAAGTCGTGGTCACAATTTGGCGCAAGAGGTCTATCAACTGACGCATTGAGCGAACGAAATCTCCTGGCGTGAGATCGGGATCAAGAATTTTCGACAAGGGTTTACCACTTGCCCACGCTGCGGTCTCGAATGCCAATCCGCCATTCGGCGCTCGATGTTGATGTAGGCCTCGCTCGCGTTGAATGTCCTGAACCTGTTCGCTCACTCGTTCGATGCGCTTGAATCGTTGACGCACTTGTTCATTAGGCCAACGAGGTGCACCGCCTGAATCACCGCCTCGGGGTTCGTATACCAACGTGGATAGCACTGCTACCAAGTCATTAACAGACAGGTTGTCAAATAAGCCGCGGTTCATCACTTCCACAATCAACAAATCAGACTCGTGAAAAATGCCCGCGAGTGTTTCGCCCTTCTCGGTCAGGGTCCACTGCGAGATGTAGTTCAACTCTTCCAACATGTGAACCACGTCCATAAAACGAGAGACCACTGAACCAGCACGCGTACCGCCACGCCTCTCCATTTGTTCAACTTCGTTGCGTAACTTGCGGATACTTTTGTGTGACAAAGGTGAATCCACAACGCGCGCGCCAGTTTTCTCTTGCATCGCTCTGCCCATTGTCTCGTCTATCTTGGCTTTGACAAGTCGCGTAGCCGACTCGCGGATAAATTCCGTACGCGCAGGTTCAAATGGCACTGGCAAATCAGCCTGACCCGCCTTGAGTGGAAGAGATCGCAAATCCTTCGCCATGACATCAAGAATCTTGCGACTTGGTGTAACCACGGTAAGTCGAATACCTGAACGTCTTGCCGCTGTACTAATGATTAACCCACGTCCCCTTATGTTGGAGGCGTCGAACATGACAATGTCGCCAGGTCGTAATGACCGAAGCGCTATTTCTGCTTCAACCGAAGATGCCATCTGGTCTGACGATGTGATGTTCTCTTGCCCAAAATCCCTTTCAGCCAGTGCCTTTTCAAGCAACACAAGTTCTCGTTTGCGACCGTCGAGAGACGCCTCGGAGGTTACAACGTCCTTGTCGGCTTGAAATTGGGCGAATGACAGATTCAAAATATGGTGTGCGCCATCAAGGGATCGATTCCGAACCATATTTACTGCCATGTTAAAGGTTGGTCGAAAGGCCGAGGACAAGCGAAAGCTCCTGCTCATGGCCAGACCAACTACCTGGTCAAAGTCCACAAACGGATTCCATAGTGAAATTGCGTGCCCAATGTCATCTAATCCACGACGACCTGCGCGACCAGTCAGTTGCGTGAACTCAGAAGCCTTCAGCAACTGGTGATGCTCTCCCGTATATTTCGTGAGCTTTTCAATCACTACCGCTCGCGCTGGCATGTTGATTCCGACTGCGAGAGTTTCTGTCGCAAAGACAACCTTGACCAATCCTTGAACGAAACATTCTTCAACAGCTTCCTTAAACATGGGAATCATTCCGGCGTGATGACAAGAGATGCCGCTGGCAACATCATCAATGAAGTTGTGGTACTGCAATGCGTCTTTGTCGTCCGCGGTGAGATTTTCGCAATGTCGCTCAACGATCTCTCGTATTTGCGTCTCCTCTTCTAAAGAAGTCAAAACCATGCCGGCATTCATACACGAATGAACAGCGTCTTCGCACTGGGCTCGGCTGAAGATAAATACTATGGCAGGCAACATGGACTGGTCTTCGAGAAGTTCCACTATTTCCGGACGAGTTGGCGAAGAAAATCGGCGTGGCTTCTTGCCGCCGTTGTGACCAGACCTGCCTCGAACCTGAGTGGCGTTAGATAGAAGTCGTTGAACATGACGGTTGGGTTCGCCCGCGACTACCGTTTCAAACATCTCGCATTGCTTAGATGCATTGTCGAACAGTGCAAAGTGGTTGACAAGTTCAATGGGACGGGTGGTCTCAACCACAACATCCGTTCTGCCGCGTACCGTGGAGAGCCAATCACCCACTTCGTCAGCGTTGGACACAGTGGCTGACAAGCACACTAATTGCACCTCAGGGTCGAGCTGAATAATCACTTCTTCCCAGACTGGGCCACGATATGCATCCTGAAGATAGTGAACCTCATCGAGAATTACAACACCCAAATCATCTAGACGACTGGACTGCGAGTAAATCATATTTCGCAAAACTTCTGTAGTCATGACCACTACCGGTGCCTCTGCATTCACTGCATTATCCCCAGTGACAAGACCAACCTTGTGTGCACCATACAGATTTTGTAAGTCTCTGTATTTTTGGTTGGACAAAGCCTTGATCGGCGTTGTGTAGAACGCTCGCAGGCCTAAAGAGCGTGCTCTTGCTATTGCGTATTCTGCAATGAGAGTCTTGCCAGATCCAGTTGGGGCCGCGACAAGGACAGATGCGTCTGCATCTATTGAGTTCATCGCTTTAACTTGGAAAACATCCGGTTCATAATTTAATGATTGAAGAAAAGTCTCTCTCACGTCAGACACAGAACTACGCAGTCCTTCGTCGTGTTAACAACCAGCCAATGAGGACTGCGATGAGGTAAAGAATTGTTAGCGGAATCGCCAAGGCCAACATGCTGATCGGGTCTCCTGATGGTGTAATCACTGCGGAGGCCACGAACACACCCATAACGGCATACCGCCATTGCTTAATCAAAGTTTTAGGAGTCACGACTGACACTAGTTGTAGGAAAACTAGAAGTACGGGGCTGAGAAATGCCACGCCGAAAGCCAACATCATCATGACGACGAGGTTGATGTACTTCGTAACTTGGTACGCCTGTGTGACATCGCTACCTGACCATGAAATGAGGAATTCCAACGCTTTGTCAAGAGTCCAGTAAGCCAAGTAGCAACCAACCGAAAAAAGCACGATAGAAGAAGCAATAAATGGGACTGCGTAGTTCTTCTCACGCTTAGACAAGGCCGGAACGATGAATCTCCAAATTTGCCAAAGAATTACTGGAAGTGCCAGGACTAGACCTCCATACAGGCAGACCCTCATGCGAGCTGAGAAACCATCAAGGGGTCCCAGAGAAAATAGAGATCCATCGCACTCAAAATCTGGACGGCGTGAGCAGAGATTTGTGTAGGGCCGAGTCAACAGATTCTTTAGCTGGTCATAGAACGCAAGAAGTACCAAAGTAGAAACGCCAATTGCGAGAGTGCTGCGCACTAGCCGCATGCGCAATTCCCGCAAGTGGTCCATCATGGACATTGCTTCGACTGGCTCGGCCGAGATTTCACTCATCGTCAGTATTTGTATTCGGTGGCTCTACCTGTGGCGTAGAAAAATCGGGCTTTGGATATGTGGCTTGCTCTGGGCGCATCGGGGGTGATGGCTCCGTGTCCACCAGTCCGAAACCCTGACGCATTTGATCAGCAGTTGATTTGAGCTCGTTGATGGGCTCTGAAAATGTCTGACGAAACTCTTTTTCGTATCCGCTTGCAGCTCGCCGAAGATCCCCATACATCTTGCCTCCACGACGGATAACGCCGGGAAGCCGTTCTGGTCCTAAAACGACGAGACCTGCGACAAGCAGAAAAATAATCTCACTGCCAGACATATTGAACACACGCTAAGCATAGAACGAGGCACCTAGTGTTGAGGGGTGCAACAACGCATTGCTTCCCTCAGATCCGACCCAATCGCCTTCGCTCACAGAGGTGGAATGGCCCATGCACCTGAGAACACTCTTGCTGCGTTCGCACTTGCGTTACGGCTAGGTGCCAACGGGCTCGAGAGCGACGCCTGGACTACTGCCGATGGTCACGTTGTTCTTGACCACGACGGCGTTGTGAAAAAATTTGTAAGAAACCGGCCCATATCTGGCCTGCGACTCTCAGACTTGCCGTCACACATTCCAACTCTTGCTTCGTTGTTTGAAACATGTGGGACAAATTTTGATTTGAGCATCGATATCAAAGATGAACAAAGTTTTGAGCGGACCACTGAGACGGCCCGAAATAGCGGCTTTGATGAATCGCGTTTATGGCTATGTCACCATTCGAGTGCTGTAGTAATTGCACAACGTTCCCTGCTGCCCAACGTACGGCTGGTGGACTCTACTCGCCTTTCTCGAATCAAAGAAGGCCTCGAGATGAGATGTGCCAAGCTTTCGTCAAACGGAGTTGATTGCTTGAATATGCATCACACTGATTGGACCGCCGGATCAACAACTTTGGTCCACAAATTTGGAATGTTTGCTTTCGGATGGGACTGTCAATACAACTATGTCTTGTCATCTTCGCTTCGAATGGGTTTAGATGCTGTTTTTAGCGACCATGTCGACGCCATGGTCGAAACATATGAGAAGGAAGTCGGATTTATTCCTCGAACGTAGTACTTACAGCGTCGAAATTTTATGAAACGGCCACACGATTGCGAAAGCTCGACCAACGATCAAGCTTTCCGATATGGGTCCAAAACTTCTGCTGTCGAATGATTCAGAGCGGTTGTCGCCCATTACGAAAATCTTTTTTGCAGCAACTGTCTGTACTGGCATGTTTGCAACACGGCATCGATTGACTGGATCTGTGATGTCAAGAACGTCCTTATCAAGATAAGGCTCAACTGTAGGTTTCGAATTGATAATGACGGCGCAGTTCTTTATCTCTATCGTGTCACCCGGCAAGGCAATAACTCGTTTGATGAGATCATCGTGAGAAACAGAACCGTCGCTAGTGGTCACCCGATCGAAGACAACGACATCTCCCCGACGGATATCGTGCAGCCTGTAGCTTAATTTGTTCACAAGCACTCGGTTGTTGCCGAACAAGGTCGTCTCCATTGAGGGTCCACTGATATAAAACTGCTGTAATACGTAGACGCGAACAAGTAATGCCGCGCCCAATGCCAGGACAACGACCAAAAACCAATCGCGTAGTGCCTTTGTTACTGGATGCGACTCAGGTGCATCAGTGGAAATGGTCGGCTCCGTCATGACGACTACACGCTACTCGTCACCGCTGTTGGCGACCGGTCCTCCACTGGGTTGAAATTCACCAGAGAGTTAAGATTATTAGACGAGGCGACCAAGGGATCGGGTGTGTAGGCTATTAGTTGTCCCCGATTGGGGGCGTTGTGCCGTGTTGCGGCTCATAAGAAGGGACCCCCTAAATGAAGGTATGGATTGATCAAGACCTCTGCACAGGCGATGGCCTTTGCGAAGAAATTGCACCCGACGTTTTTACGCTTCTTGATGACGGACTTGCTTATGTTCGTGAAGGCGACAAAGTATTCGCAAAAGCCAAGGGCAATGCTGAGGGCGCAGAAGGTCTCGCTAATTTCGACGACAAGCTGATCGATGCCGTTGTTGAATCTGCCGAGGAATGCCCCGGCGAATGCATCTTTATTGAACCCTAAGAGTTCGAACCGATCCAGCGTCCCACAGTAAGAAATGCTGTGTGAGCAACCATTCGATGGTCGGGTCGTACCGCCATGCCCTCTATGTGCCATGTGCGATGAAGAACCTCCAGCGTGCGCTGATCTACCCATCCCTTACCCATTGACTCGCGCACTTGCACCGCTTGAGTGATTGATGGGGTGTACGCAACCAATAGCCCCCCAGGTTCTAAAACATGCTGAACGCGCGGCACAACTTGCCAAGGCTCTGGCAAGTCAAGCATTACTCGATCGAATGAACCCTCCAACGTAGCTTCGTAGCTGTCACCAAGTGAGACGTTGTATCTGGATAAGGCTTCTTCGCCAAGAAATGAACGCACGTTGGCCCTTGCGCGATTCATGAAATCTTCCCGCAACTCGAGTCCCGTAATGTGCGCTCCGTAGCGCAACATGGTCATCGATAGTGCTCCAGAACCTACGCCAGTTTCAAATACTCGTGACCCTGGATAGATATCACCGATCATGCACATTGGTGCCAAATCTTTTGGATAAATGACTTGAGCACCTCGCGGCATCTCGATGACAAAGTCCTCGAGCGTTGGTCGCAAAACAATGTACTTAGAACCTTTGGTTGATTCGACAGGTTGTCCAGGAAGCGTTCCAATCACCGAAGTGTGGGCGACGAATCCGGCATGGCTGTGGAACTCCCCTTCTTTGTTGAGTTGAATGAGATAACGACGTTGCTTAGAGTCAATAAATAGGGCCTTTTCACCTTCTGCAAATACTCCGCTCATAAGGCGCGTTGACCAGTCTTGGTGATTCGAACTTCCATCGTCTCATCTCGGGAGAGAACAATTCGCCGTACTGGCGTGACTGCACGCAGAGTTAGTCGGGCAATTCCTATGACTGTTACAAGTCGACTGATTAAACGAAATCTCTTAGATTGACTGAGAAATATACGACGTCCGATAAATCGAACAATTGTGCGCATAAAGACTAAAACCGACGGAATTCAACGCGAGATGCGCGACGACGGCCTTTGCGACGACCCAAAAGGTACGCAATAATCACAACGATTGACGCAACCGCAGAACCGATAGCTATCGCAGATTGCTTTTTATCGGCGGCCCGACCTTGAATGTCTACTTGAAGTGCTCGAAACTTTGACTCAAGATCGTCACGAGAGATACGAGTGTTGTCAGCCATGACTAATGATCCTTTGCGAGACTGCGTCGCGAGACGCGCGAAAATGTAACAGCTACAAGAACAGCTATGACACACAACGTAATGAAGTAGTGGAGAAATGACCACGAACCATCAAGGACCGTGTCACCGAGATCTTGGCTCAGACGCAACACGCCTAGGGCTGCAAAAACAAGCGCGAGACCCAGACACAAAGCCGCTACTGACCCGACTGCGACCCACCGGATGGCTCCTTTGATGGGCTCAAGCGTTTCTTGACGTGCGTATCGCTTCACGGAGTCAACAAGGTCTCCCACTTGGTCGACGGGACCTCGGGCGGGTCTAGGAGAGATACGAGACGTGTCCATGGGCTTTATATTCTACGGCACCTGCGCGGAGATATCCACAGGCTGATTTATGGCATTAATTGCTCCACTGATGGCGAGGCCGAGGCTTTATTCAGCACGTCACCCAAGGAGTACCAAATGGGGCGATATGAGCCCTGATTATCTATCCCCGACTTGTTCATCAACAGAGAGAAAATCACTGGATCAGAATTCGTGACGGGCAGATACCCAACAAGTGCTTTTACTCCGTTGAGAGTCCCCGTCTTGGCGCGGAGCTTTCCTGCCATTGATGTCCCATCAAAGGTGTCTCGTATGGTCCCTGTTTCCCCTGCGATTGCCATGAGGCTGGGCATCGAGCTAGAGAAGGATTTGAGAAGCGACATAAATACGTCACAAGAAATACGCCCGTCTGATGCGAGGCCTGAGCCATCAAACAACAGGACTTCCTTATCGAGTTTCCATTTCGCTAGTTGATCTTTCGCAGCAGCAAGACCTGCAGCGGTTGAACCTATCCCCTTGGAAGCAAAACCGATTTCTTTCAGCAATAGTTCAGCGGTGTTGTTATCGCTGTTAACCATCATCTCTTGAATGATTGCAGTGAGTGGCGCAGATTGAATAGACGCGAGTTCAGGAATTCCAGCAGGCAATACATCATGGCGCGGTATCCCGCCGAATAAGACTCCTCTCGCGTTCAAAAGGTTTTGTAACTCAGTTGCGGCGGCAACTGCCGGATTATCTGGCTTAGTTATTTGACCGAGAACCACACCATCGTCAACAACAAGAGAACCAAGAGGGCCTGCTTCCGTGAAGTGAAAGTCTTGAGGCCAGACGTCAACAAATCTCTGATCGTCATATCGCGTGTCGACACCGACAACTGACCCTGCAACGCGTCGCAATCCTGCAGCAAAGAGAGAATCAGCCAACTTCTCCAAAGAAGTGCCCGAGGTGGTGGGGTATTTTTCTGAAGCCACATACTCGGTGCGAACGAGTAGCGGGTCTCCCCCTCCGACAAAAAATAAATCAGGCACTGATCCGGTGGCATCTAACGACCCGTGCACCTTCGTTGTATACGTAAATTCGGGCTTCAACACTTCTATTGCTACTGCCGCTGTAATTAACTTTGTAGACGAAGCGGGAATCAACGCTTTTGTCGAATTAACAGAAGCAAGACGAATGCCCATCCATTCGACGGCTACGCAACTCTGTGCGGGAATATCCGAGACAATATTCGCAAAAGCTCTAGATACTTTGCCCGTACGAGTGATGACAGACAGCGTGTTAGGTGCTCTGCGCGCTGAAAGCAGGGCCACTCGTGGGACAGTTGCAACGGCACGTTCATTTCGATGTGTCACTCGTGACGCGGTGCGCGACAGGGTCACGTACAGTCCCCCGAGGACCAACAAACCAACTATCGCCAGAACGCTGATCGTGCGAAGAGGGTTCGCGGACTGCCTCGATCGTGTGCCAAAGCCACTACTTGCGCGCGACACCTGTGTGAACCGCATATCGATAGAGATGTCCAAGAGCTATCGCAGCACGATTACCACTGGCGTAACACATCCGGCCAGTTTCGCGAACAGTTCGAACGCCAGAGTTATTTGGGTCTGCTACTGCTAACTCCGTCGCAAGCAGAATTGGTTTTCCAGTAGCAACTGACAGATCATGTGCTGCCTGGGCAAAGCGTGCGTCTTGTCGTTCGTGATACTCCACTATGCGATCTAGACCATAATCTGGGTGGAATCGACCCTCTCGCATTAATCGAGCTTGGTTGGCTTGAATACCCAGACCAAGGTAAATAATTGCATCAACGTCTTTGTGCTCTGCGATCATTTCCATTACTTCGGGAATAGTGTCACGCGTCTCGCCTCCTGCGCAGTCGATGGGATTATTTCGACTCCAGCGTGGTGGCAACTTGGTATCAATCTGAGCGAGTAAATCATCAGGCAACGCCATTAATTGCATCGAACCATCGTTAGCAATAGCGTCGCTTGTTACAACCCCCCAGCCCCCTGCAGTCGTCAGCACGACAACATTTGGTCCAAGTGGTAGTGGTTGTGTGGCAAAGGTGGCAGCCGCTTCAAACGCTTCCTCCACATTTGCGGCACGTGTGATTCCACCGGCTTTGCATGCGCCATCAAATATCGCATCATTGGCTGCAAGTGCCCCTGTGTGACTCGCTGCTGCACGAGCTCCCTTGTCGGTTGCGCCACCCTTGATAAGAACTACTGGCTTTTGAACAGCCACCCGCGCGAGACGCTCCATCAAACCACGACCATCGCTGATTCCTTCGACATATGTCAAGGCAACTTTTGTTGCAGGGTCTGTTCCGTACCATTCAACTAGATCAGCCACACCAAGTGCTGCAGCATTTCCAGCTGATACTGCACGACTGATTCCTACGCCGGTTTGCCGCGCGTAGTTCAAGAAACTTGAGACGAAGTTTCCGCTTTGACTAGCGACAGCAATGGTTCCTGCAGGTGGATACGGCGCAACAATCTGTGCACATAATTTCGCTGGCGTCGATACGACTCCCTGACCGTTCGGTCCTGCAAGAAGTATTCCCAATTCGTCAGCGAGAGCCACCAGTTCGGCTTCAAGTCGAATTCCCTCTTCGCCTGCTTCGCCATATCCCGCAGAGGTAAGAAAAGCAGCACCGATTCCCTTTCGTGCACATGCACGAAGCAAGTCAGGATTTGCAGATGCTGGAGTGCACACGAATACAAGGTCTATTGCATTGTCGGGTAATGAATCAATATCAGCGACTGTCTGTATGCCAAGAACTTCTTCACCTTGCAAATTGGTGCCGTAAACACCGCCTGCGAATCCGCTTGCCAAAATATTATGTAGAGAAACAAATCCGAATTTTCCTGGATGTGTCGATGCTCCTGCCACCAGTACTCCGCGTGGTTCGAAAAGTGCACGAAACTGTGAATCGGTGTAGGGAACACGTGTCGAGACCATGGAGACATTTCGTTGGCCCATCTCTACCAGGGCGTCTACGGCAACTACGTCTCCATCTTCTCTTACGATGAGTGGATTGACGTCGACTGACACAATGTCATCACGTTCCATGGCAACTCGTGAAAGGCCTACGATTGTTGAAATCAATTGACTTCTATTCACTGCTGGTTCTCCACGAAAGGCTCCGAGCAGTCCCTGCATTCGCAAAGAATCAATCATGGACGCAGCACCAGCATCATCAACAGGCGCAGGGCGGAAGGCAACATCTGCAATCACTTCAGCCATAACGCCCCCGATACCAAGCATCACAGTGGGCCCAAACTGCGGGTCAACGAGCATCCCGGCAATCAACTCTCGCGTTCCACTGATCATCGGGGCGACCAACAAGTGAACATCACCATCAGCAGTTGTAGCGGCCGCAAGGAGACTCTTCGCTGCTTCTGAAACAGCATCTGCATTGTTCAGACGCAAACGTACAAGTCCGCGCTCTGTCTTGTGGGCAATATTGTCTCCGCCAAGCTTCACAACAACGGGATAACCAAGTTGTGCCGCTGCTGCAACCGCTTCCCCAACCGAACCAGTTTTCTTTTCAGGTGCAAAGGGGATGTTGTAGGTCGCCAGCAACAACTTTGAATCGGATTCAGACAGGGTGGAAATTTGCTCAGATGACACGACTACATACGGTAGTCAGTAAAGCCAGCGAAAGAGGGGTGCTCGCGCCCTGCAGGGTGTCTATGCCACATGGGCTGACAGTGCCGACGCAATTTCCGCTGATAATTCCCCAATTACTAAGTGCCCTGCAGGCAGTTCTACAAGTGTTGCCCCTGAAACCATGGCGGCAATGTGTCGTGAATTAGAGATGTCGACCCATCGGTCTTCGATGCCGCCTATGACGAGGCACGGTGCTGTAATGCGGGTCAAGCTGCTTTCGATATCAATACGAATATCGAGTTCAAGTTGTGCGTCGGACCCAGGTTGTACTGCTGTTCCCGCCACCGCAACTACCGCATCAAGCATTGGTTCCAGAACCTCTAGAGCAGCAGCCGTGTAACCGTCGGCGAGTGCGTAACGCATGAATAGTTCTCGATCAATTGCAATCAATCGACGCCACAAATCAAATGTGACTTTCATACGTGCGTCTGTTTTAGCCCATCCACACAAAGAAGTAACCGTTATTACAGAAGCCGGAAAATTTGCCGCGCATTGCAACGCTGCGACCGCACCGAGTGAGTAACCGATGACGTGAAAGCGTTGGTGACCTAGGTGATTCATTAATGCAACCGCATCGGCAACTACGACGTCAAGATCAATTGGCTCTGTTGGCATATCGGATTCACCAGATCCTGGAAATTCGAAGGTGACCCATTGAAGGGCGGCTTCACATGCTTGTTGCACTTGTACCCATGCATTTGCAGCTTGAGTGGTGCCATGAAAGGCAAGAATTGGCGTGCCTGAACCCTCCGAAGAATAACCAATAGTGCGACCGTTGTTAACCCATGAAGACATGGCTCAACAGTATCGGATGTGGCAAGTCTGATTTACGCGACCAAAGCGGCGCGAAAGAACGCAACAACATGATCACAATGGTCACGTACATTCTCAGGAGTAAGGGCCGCGTCATTAAGAAGTTCGTCAATGAACGGTGCATCAGAAAAGTACGTCAGGATAGCGCCGTACCCCGTAATGATGAGGTGTTGAGAATTATGACGACGAAAGTGTCCGGCATCCATCTCTGAGTTGAAATAGGCACAAGCACTATCGAATAGCGGTCGCAAGAAACCTGAGAGATCAACACCAACGTGCACACCGCTGTCAAGCGCTTCACGTCGCATAATGCGCACATAGTCAGGAGTGCGGGCAAATAAATCGAATCCGGCGCGAATGACGAGTTCAGCTTTGTCCCATCCCGATGCCGGCGAAGCCATGGCAACTTCGAGACCTTCAAGCCATTCGGATAAAAGCATCTCGAAGACGTCGGTGTACAGAGCTTCCTTGCTAGGAAAATGGTGAAGCAAACTGGGTCGTCTAATCCCCACCCCTGCTGCGATGTCGTTCAGAGAGGTTCCTTCATACCCGCGGTCAGCGAAACAGTGCAAAGCCTCGTCGAGGATCAGTTCTCTGGTGGATTTAGAACTGCTCTCTTCTGTTACATCGGACACATTTGTAACATACCGCCTCTTCTGGCCTACCTACCAGTAGGTAGCCCGTTAGTGTTTCGCTATGAGTTCAATTTTCTCCAGTGTCCTTACAGCCTTCCTCGTTGCAGTAGTGGTGAGCACCGCAGCCAATACATGCACAACCGTGTACCTCCACAGAGCTCTTAGTCATCGCGCTCTGACTCTCAGGCCCTCTATTGCGCTCGTTTTTCGCGCCGTATTGTGGCTATCAACCGGCATAAAGCCGAAGGAGTGGGTGGCTGTACACAGAAAACACCACGCTTATACCGATATCGAAGGCGACCCGCACTCTCCAGTCCTTCTTGGATGGAAAACTGTGCAGACGAAGAACGTTGCTTTGTACAGAGCGTCTGTCCTTGACCCCTCAACTATTGACCGTTATGCAAAAGATTTGCCCGACGATCGTTGGGACACACTCTTTTTTGGCCACAACAAAACGGGTCTGCTCTCGGGAGTTGCAATCTTGATGATTGTTCTCGGACCATGGACCGGCCTTCTTGCAGCGTTCATGCATGCGAATATTTATCTGGCCGGCAATGCGGCGGTCAATGCATTGGGCCATCATTTTGGACGCCGCCCGTATGACAATCGTGCCACCAATCTCCAGTGGTTGGCCTTTCTCACTATGGGTGAGGGTCTGCACAACAATCATCATGCTGCCCCATCGTCCCCACGACTATCTCACAAGTGGGGTCAAATAGATCCGGGTTGGTGGGTAATCAGAACTCTCACTATTTTGCGTTTGGCAAAGGTACGTTTTTCAGATATTCGTCTGTCGGCATCGGCGAAGGCTTCGTTTAACTAAAAAGCCAACTACATTTTTGATGTGTCACGCGCGATCACCTGTAATAAATTTTTTGATGGAGTAGTGATTCACGGGCCACGTCGCCTAGTCGTCTCAGATAGTGGAATCGTTGAATCAATTGACGAGCATGTTGGAGCTTCTGAGTACCCATTGGTGTGTCCCGGTTTCGTAGATATTCAAATGAACGGCTTTGAAAACGTTCATGTAGCAAATGCATCTACTGAGGATCTAATGCGACTTGATCAGTGGTTACTCGAACGAGGAACAACCAGTTGGTTGGGAACCATAGTGACAGCTCCTCTCGAAAAAATGTCCGCTTCCTTGGTCTCACTCCACAAATCCTTCCAATCAGGTCATGTACACGGTTTTGCTGGGATACACGTAGAAGGGCCGTTTCTCGGTGCTGCCCCAGGCGCTCACCCAGTCAAGCACATCATTGCTTGTGATTCGGATTGGCTTTCTCAGTTAGTGGCTTCTGTTTGCCTAGTAACTGTTGCTCCCGAACAAATTGATGTCATCCCCGCAATTCGGTTATTACGCGAACGCAACATCACGGTGTCGCTCGGACACTCACGACCAACTAAAAGTCAGTTCGAGAATGCTGTTGATGCAGGCGCAACAATGGTGACTCACTTGTTCAATGGAATGAGTGGAGTTCATCACCGTGACCCGGGTCTTGCGATGTGGGCATTGAACGACGAACGGGTCTCGTGTGGCCTGATAGCCGACGGAGTACATGTGCACGCAGACGCTATGGCTCTCGCATTTCGTGCTGCGGGTACCCGAATCTGTTTAGTTTCAGATTCCGTTTCTTGGGAAACATCATCTGGACCTCGGCCTGGAGTTGAGATTCGAAATGGCGCACCGCGACTCGTCGATGACACGCTCGCCGGGTCTTGCACACCATTAGTTGAATGTGTGCAACGAGTTGTTCGGGAATGTGGGGCGTCTCTCGAGTCGGCGCTTGCCAGCGCAACGTCAATTCCTGCAGACCTAGTTGGTTTGTCTCAAATTGGGCACATCCGACGCGACCAGATGGCAGACATTCTCGCTCTCGATACCGACCTTTCCGTTCTCAAAGCCTGGCGCCGATTACCATCATGACGTGCCTACACAATTAAGCCCCGAACAAGACGCCCTCGCTATTTCGATTATTCGAGGAATCGCGATGGATGCACCCCTGGCCGCAAACAGCGGTCACCAAGGAACAGCGATGGCACTAGCGCCACTTGCGCATGTTCTGTACAGCCGTATTTTAAAGCACGACCCCACAACGGCGGATTTCATTGATCGCGATCGTTTGATTCTTTCAAACGGTCATGCTTCAATCTTGCAATACGCGATGTTGTTCCTGTCCGGATACGGATTAGAAATATCTGACCTTCGTTTGTTCCGTCAGTGGAATTCAGCAACACCTGGTCATCCCGAAGTTGGCCATACTGCTGGAGTGGAAGTCACGACCGGGCCGCTCGGTCAAGGTTTTGCGAATGCAGTTGGTATGGCGGTTGCAGAGTCACACTTGCGGGCAGTTCACGGTCAAGATGCCGTCAATCACTACACCTACGTAATTGCTGGCGATGGTTGTCTGATGGAGGGCATCAGTCATGAAGCTGCTTCACTCGCTGGTCACCTCAAACTCGACCACTTGGTGTGCATTTTTGATGACAACAAAATCACCATTGATGGAAGCACTTCATTGACATGCAGTGATGATGTATCGGCGCGGTTCCGTGCGTACGGATGGAATGTGATTGAAGCCGGCGAGATAGCTGACGACTGTGATGCTCTTGAGAGGGTGCTACTAACGGCACGAGATTATGCTGGCGCACCCACATTGGTAGTTCTTCGTTCACACATCGGATTTCCTTCTCCGGATCTGACTGATAAACACGAAGCACACGGAAACCCCTTTACGGCGCCGCTCGTTAGCGCAACTAAAAAGGTGATGGGTATTCCCGACGAACCGTTTTATGCCCCCGACGCATTCGTTTCTGAGTATCGGGAGTTCTGTCGTGCGCGTGGACAAATTGCGATTGCAGATTGGAAAAAGCGCACACAATCGTTGTCACCAGCCTTAACTCCTTCCTCTTTTGGTGTAGCGACAAAGGAACAGATTGCTTCTGTGCTTCCAGTGTTCCCATCTGATACAAAATTGGCAACGCGCCAAGCCTTTCAGAAAGTACTAGAGGCAACTAGTGGTGCATTGCCATCCATTCTCGCTGGTGCGGCTGACCTCACTGGTAATACCGGAGCTAAATTGTCAGAAACAGGTGCATATTCATCCGTGAATCCCTCTGGCAAACAGATCTACTACGGAATCCGCGAACATGCGATGGGAGCAGCCATGGTGGGCATGGCACTTCATGGTGGCGTGTTACCAGTCGGTGGAACATTCTTCGTTTTTGCCGACTACATGCGCCCTGCCATTCGATTAGCGGCTATCTCTCGTGCTCGCACAGTGTTTGTATTCAGTCACGACTCTGTTGGTGTTGGCGAAGATGGCCCTACTCACCAACCAGTTGAACAGTTGGCCTCGTTGCGCGCTATTCCAGGGTTGCAGGTAATTCGTCCTGCAGATGCGAATGAAACAGCTCAAGCATGGCTGATTGCAGCGACACATGACGGACCAACTGCACTCATATTGTCTCGTCAGACAGTTGTTGCACTGACGGATGGTTCAGCAGTCACAGACGGCGCTGGTGTCATCGTGTCGACTGACAAGCCTCAGGCGATCATCATCGGAACCGGCAGTGAGTTATCTGTTGCTGTTGACGCGGCGAACGTATTACGAGAGGAAGGTATCAATGTCAATGTTGTGACAATGCCATCATGGGAACGTTTCGCTTCCCTATCGCAGGCACGCCAAGAAGAGATTCTTCCGCGTTCGCTCCCCCGCATCAGTGTGGAAGCAGGGACCACGTTTGGTTGGGCCGCATACGCGACAGACAGCGTTGGTATTGACCGGTTCGGTGCGAGTGCTCCAGGGAATGTTGTGATGGCGGAATTGGGAATCACTGCAGCCCATGTCGCAGTTGTAACCCGAAAAGCGATTTCTCGATGAGCGATTACCTGAAGAGGCTCTCGACTGAACAAGGCCAAAGTCCGTGGCTTGACAATTTACAACGTGGATATCTTACGACGGGAACACTCGCTGCATTGATAGAAAGAGGTGTTCGCGGATTGACATCGAACCCAACAATTTTTCAAAAGGCAATTCAGGGCAGCGCAGATTACGACGAGCAGTTTCGTACCGAGATTCAAAAGGGTTCGACTGCTCGAGATGCCTACTGGGAACTGGTACTTCAAGATATTCATGGAGCCTTAGATGCTTTTGCAGACCTTTATTCGCAATCAGGCGGAGCCGACGGGTTCGTCAGCGTAGAAGTTGATCCTTCGTTAGCCCATGACTCGGCTGGAACATTGTCGGCGGCACGACTATTGCACGAACGCATTGCACGTCCGAATGTAATGATCAAGATTCCAGCGACACAACAGGGTCTTTCGGCAATTCGTGAAATGATCGCTGAAGGACGAAACGTTAATGTCACTTTGATCTTCAGTTTGTCGCGTTATCAAGAAGTCATGGACGCATACATAGAGGGGCTAGAACAGCGATTGGCCTCAGGCTCTCCTGTTTCAGGTATTGCAAGCGTCGCAAGTTTCTTTATCAGTCGTGTTGATAATGAAATTGACAAACGACTTGACCAACTCGGCACGCCTGCGGCGTTGGCATTGCGCGGTACGGCTGCCGTCAATCAGGCACGACTCGCATATGCAGCCTTTCAAAAAACGTTCAGTGGTCCACGTTGGGACGCGCTCGCCAAAGCTGGTGCGTCTGTTCAGCGTCCTTTGTGGGCCTCGACATCAACGAAAAATCCGTCATATCCTGACACCATGTATGTCGATCAGTTGATAGGTCCAAACACCGTAAACACTCTTCCAGACGCCACTTTGGAGTCATTTGCGCAACATGGCACGGTTGCCCGAACAATCGATATAAACATTGGCGCCAGCCGTCGTCAGTGGGCAGAACTAGCTATGAACTCAATCGATGTGGATGAGGTGGCTGCTCAACTCGAAGCAGAGGGCGTCGCATCTTTCATCAAAAGTTTTGACGAACTTATCAACGCGCTCGAAGATAAAGCCGCTGGAATTCTGTAACAAAGTGACTGCCTCCTCGCACACTCTAAAAGCAATCGAAGAATTGCTTAATAGTTTTGAGTTGAGGCAACGCACTGCCTCTGACGTGCGTCAGCTGAATCGTTTTATCACCACTGTGACTGATCTTGTCATAGGACCGTCGTCTTCTTTGGATATCAAAATTGCAAGTGCAGCCATCGAAGAGATGAGCCGCGCCTTTGCAATGTTTGCTCCGTATAGAGACGTGCGCAAGGTGTCAATTTTTGGTTCTGCCCGCACGACACCGGATAGCCCTATTTATGCATTAACGGCCGCTACAGCCAAAGCATTGGCAGACCATCACTTCATGGTGGTTACAGGTGCGGGACCAGGCATTATGGAAGCGGGAATGGTCGGCGCCGGACGTGAGAACTCGATTGGTGTTTCCATACGTCTCCCCTTCGAATCGGGTGCTAATTCCGTTATTGCTGGAGACGACAAATACGTCAGCATGCGCTATTTCTTTACTCGCAAACTGATGCTGGTGAAAGAGTCACACGCATTTCTTTGTATGCCAGGTGGTTTCGGAACTCTCGATGAAACATTCGAACTTCTTACTCTGGCTCAAACTGCGAAATCCGTTCCCGTTCCTATCGTTTTCCTCGAGGTACCTGGGCAGCCATTCTGGACACCGCTAATGAAGGTTCTCGAACCATTGCT
>CAMDVC010000010.1 GCA_945878785.1 Bifidobacterium breve
AGTAGCCCTGCCGAAATTGGAACGAGAGGCACGCAAGGGTGCCCTCAAAGGAAAGGCAAGCTGATGGCAGCAACGATGTATTACGAAAAAGACGTTGATCCGTCGATTATTCGAGGCAAAAAAGTGGCCATTATTGGCTACGGCTCACAAGGTCACGCTCATGCGTTGAACCTGAAAGAGAGCGGTGTCCATGTAGTGGTCGGATTACGCGAAGGATCTGCATCCGCAGCCAAGGCACAAGCAGCAGGCCTCACAGTCAAGAGCATCGCCGAGGCATCGAAGTGGGCAGACCTCATTATGTTGACTATGCCAGACACTGAGCAGAAGGCAACATACAACGCACACATCAAGCGTTACATGAAGCCAGGTAAGGCACTTGCCTTCGCACACGGTTTCAATATTCGCTTCAAGCGCATTCGCCCACCAAAGGGTGTCGACATCATCATGATCGCGCCTAAGGGTCCTGGTCACTTGGTGCGTCGTACATTCACAGAAGGTGGAGGCGTTCCGTGCCTCATCGCAGTTGAAGAAAACGCAACAGGATTAGCAAAAGAAATTGCGCTTTCCTATGCAGAAGCAATTGGTGGCGCACGCGCCGGCATCATCGAAACATCATTCGCTGAAGAGACTGAGACCGACTTGTTCGGTGAGCAGGCTGTTCTGTGCGGTGGTGTCGCAGCACTTGTTCAGGCCGGTTTCGAAACACTCACGGAAGCTGGATACCAGCCAGAGATGGCGTATTTCGAGTGCTTGCACGAAGTGAAGCTGATCGTTGACTTGATGTATGAAGAAGGAATCACCGGAATGCGTTACAGCATTTCTGATACCGCCGAATACGGCGACGTCACACGTGGTCCTCGCATCATTACGCCAGCAACAAAGAAGGCAATGCAGAAGATTCTCAAGGAAATTCAGTCGGGCAAGTTTGCTCGCGAATGGATCAAGGAATCAGAAGAAGGTCGCGTGAACTTCAATGCATTGCGTGAAGCTGGAGCAAAGCACCCAATCGAAGCCGTGGGTACGAGCCTGCGCGCAATGATGCCGTGGTTGTCAGCTGGCAAGCAGAAGGTTTCAGACGTCTCAGGCGGCTGATTCTTGTCAGAATTGGAAAGGGCTCGCTTCGGCGGGCCTTTTTTATTGTCTACATGGGGTTTGGCAATTCCCGAGTTGGTAGGTCGGGAATTGGGGGCTAGTGTTCTGCCCTATGACAAATGCAGCATGGGGTTTCGAAACCCGCCAAATCCACGCCGGCCAAGAGCCAGATCCAACGACAGGTGCTCGCGCCGTTCCGATCTACCAAACAACCTCGTATCAATTCCGCGACACGCAACATGCAGCGAACTTGTTTGCGCTTGCTGAAATCGGAAACATCTACACCCGCCTCATGAACCCAACAACAGGTGTTCTTGAAGCCCGTCTGTCAGACCTTGAAGGCGGCACCGCCACTGCAGTTGGATTGCCAGGTGCACTTGTTGTGTCATCCGGACAAAGCGCAGCGACACTGGGAATTCTTACGTTGGCAGAAGCCGGCGCACACATCGTTGCATCACCATCGCTCTACGGCGGCACATACAACTTGTTGCACTACACATTCCCAAAGATGGGAATCGAAGTTTCGTTTGTTGACGACCCAGATGATCTCGCACAGTGGAAAGCTGCTATCCGCCCGAACACAAAGTTGTTCTTCGGTGAAGTTCTTGCCAATCCAAAGAACGACGTGTTCGACATCGAAGGCGTTTCCAAAGTTGCACATGATCACGGCATCCCTTTGATGCTCGACAACACAGTGCCAACTCCATACGGAATTCGCCCGCTCGAATGGGGTGCAGACATCGTTGTTCACTCAGCAACCAAGTTCCTTGGTGGTCACGGCAACTCAATTGCCGGCGCAATCATTGATGGTGGAAAGTTCGACTTCGCTGCAAGCGGTCGCTTCCCGAACTTCACTGAACCAGATCCGTCGTACCACGGCCTTTCATATTGGCCAGCACTTGGTGCAGGTTCGTACATCATCAAGGCACGCGTGCAAATGTTGCGCGACCTCGGTATGTCTGCAAGCCCATTCAACTCATGGGCAATCTTGCAGGGTGTTGAAACATTGTCATTGCGCATGGACCGTCACTGGTCGAACGCAGACAAAGTTGCTGCCTATTTGCAAAAGGAAAAAGGTGTCGAGAGCATCAACTACGCAGGTTTGTCAACTTCCCCTTGGCACGAGCGTGCGAAGAAGTACTTCGGTGGAAAGGGCTACGGCTCAGTTCTTGCGTTCGAAATCAAGGGCGGCGTTGAAGCCGGTAAGAAGTTCGTTGAGGCACTCAAGTTGCACAGCCACGTTGCCAACATTGGCGATGTACGCAGCTTGGTGATTCACCCAGCATCAACCACGCACAGTCAGTTGACGCCAGAAGAGCAAGCAACAGCTGGTGTAACACCAGGCCTGATTCGTTTGTCTGTTGGCCTTGAGTCAATTGATGACATCTTGGCTGACCTTGCATTGGGCTTTGCAGCCATCAAATAACTAGTCGTCGTCGGATTGGCCGCGCAGGAACTCTTCGAGTTCTGCGGCTAAATCGTCGCCACTTGGCAAATTGCGTTCCATCGTGTGGTCGTAGCGTTGTTCAAGCATGGTGACATATGCCGATGCTTCGCGGTCGCCTTCAACTGCGGCGTCGTGTAATTCTTGCCAACGTGTTATTTCGTCGACGAGGTTCTGATGATCTGTAGGGATACCGAGAACGTGTTGAAGGTGTTGAAGTAAAGCAGCTGCACTCTTTGGGTGTTGAGCCTGCATGAGATAGTGCGGCACGCCGACACGAAGGCTGATGCTGGGAATTTGCGCATCATCAAGCGCGCTTAACATGACGCCGGCAACACCAGTAGGTCCTTGATATTGCGGACGGCTTAAACCAAGACGTGATGCGAGTTGTTCGTTGGTGGTGCTACCAACTACTAATGGCACGCGAGTGTGTGGTGTTTGTTCAGCAGCAGCGCCGAGGCTGACAACAAGGTTGCAACCAAGACCGCGTGCAACTTCAACGATGCACTGAGAGAACGTTGCCCAAGAGACATGTGGCTCGACGCCGTTTAACACGATCATGTCGCGAGCACCTTCTGGGTACCGAATAATCATGAAGTCATTTTCTGGCCACTGAATTTGACGTTCACCGTCTTCGTCAATGACTTGTTCTGGGCGTTCTTGTGTGAAGTCAAAGAATGGGTCTGGGTCGATGTCTGAAACAACTGTTGCGTCGCGTTCTTTCAGCATCCAATCGAGTGCTGATGTGGCTACGCCACCAATATCGAATAAGCCACGCAGCGCAATGAGCATGACGGGGTTACGCAGTGGCGCGAGATCATCCCAATAGGTCTCTAGAACTTCGTCAACGTTGATGGGCATTGATGTTCAATCTACGAACGAAGATGGTCAACCACTACGTCAATGCAGGCAGTCAGTGCGGCCACGTCAGATGGGTCAATGGCAGGGAACATGCCGACACGCAACTGGTTACGGCCCAATTTGCGGTAACTGTCGGTATCTACAACGCCATTTGCGCGCAGGATGGCACTGATGGTGTTTGCGTCAACGCCGTCAATATCGATAGTTGCCACAACATTTGATCGTTCTGCAGGGTTTGCCACGAACGGTGATGCAAAGGCGCGAGCCTCTGCCCATGAGTAGATATTGCGTGCTGATTCAGCAGTGCGCGCCGCAGCCCATGAAAGTCCGCCATTCGAGTTCAGCCATTTCACTTGTTCGTCCAACATGATGAGAGTGGCAAGTGCCGGAGTGTTGTAGGTCTGGTTTGCAACGGAGTTATCAAGTGCGATCGACAAGTCAAGTGACGCTGGCATCCAGCGTTTTGATGCTTTAATTTCGCGAATACGTTCGATAGCCGCTGGTGAACATGCTGCTAACCACAAGCCACCGTCCGATGCAAAGCACTTTTGCGGAGCGAAGTAATACACATCAACATTTGCTGGGTCCCACATCAGGCCGCCAGCTGCAGATGTTGCATCAACAAGAACAAGTCCATCTTTTGAAGGACGAACTGGCGTCATCGCAACACCTGTTGATGTTTCGTTGTGGGGATACGCATACACATCGCACGTTGCATCACTCGAAGGTGTTGGGTGAGTACCGGTATCTGAAGTAACTACTACTGGGTCAGACAAGTGAGGTGCAGCAGCAGATGCTTCTGCAAACTTAGAAGAGAATTCGCCGAACACGAGGTGATGGCTGCGCTCGCGAATGAGGCCGAATGTGGCAACGTCCCAGAACACTGTTGAGCCGCCATTGCCCGTAACAATTTCCCATCCTGCGGGAAGGGAGAACAACGAAGAGAGTCCGTCGCGTACAGAGCCCACGATGTTCTTCACAGGCGCCTGGCGGTGCGAGGTGCCCATGACCGAGGTCATGCGGGACATGACTGCTTCCAGCTGTTCGGGGCGGACTTTGGATGGTCCACACCCAAATCGGCCGTCTAGAGGAAGAAGTTGCGGGGGAATTTTAAAATCGAGTTGGTTCTTATCGCTCATCATGTAATCCTTTCACTTATGCCTGCTCCACAAGAATTGCTACGTGTATCCGCTCGTCTCGGCGCTATTGCCGAGTCAGCCACTTTGGCGGTTGACGCCAAGGCCAAAGCCCTAAAAGCCCAAGGTCTGAATGTCATCGGTTTCGGAGCTGGCGAGCCTGACTTTGCCACCCCCGAACACATCGTGGAAGCTGCTGTGAAGGCATGTCGCGAAGTGAAATACCAGCGCTACACACCAGCTGCAGGTTTGCCTGAATTACGCGAAGCAGTAGCCGTGAAAACAATGCGTGATAGTGGCTTTGCATGCACAGCAGATCAAGTGCTCATTACGAACGGCGGCAAGCACGCCGTGTTCACCGCATTTGCAGCGCTGTGTGATCCAGGCGATGAAGTTATTTGCCCTGCACCGTTTTGGACCACGTACCCAGAGGCCGTCACATTGGCTGGGGGAGTTCCCGTCATTATCGACACGGAAGAAAAAAATGGATTCCGCGTCACTGTGGAACAGTTAGACAAAGCTCTCACCCCACGAACAAAGGTGTTGTTGTTTGTATCACCAGACAACCCAAGTGGTTCTGTGTATCCAGAAGCTGAAGTGCGCGCTATTGGCGAATGGGCTGTGAAGAACAAAGTCTGGGTCGTTACTGACGAGATCTACGAACACCTCACATACGGTGATCACAAATTCACTTCAATGCCAACTCTTGTTCCTGAACTTGCAAACCAGTGCGTCATCGTGAACGGTGTCGCTAAAACGTATGCAATGACTGGCTGGCGTGTTGGCTGGATGATCGGTCCAAAAGACATTATGAAGGCATCAACAAACTTCCAATCGCACGCCACGTCAAACGTTGCCAACGTCTCACAGGTTGCAGCACTTGCCGCAGTCAATGGTGATTTGTCAGCAGTGCACATGATGCGTGAAGCGTTTGCGCGTCGTGGCGCACTGATGCACCAAATGTTGTCCACTATTCCTGGCGTTACATGTATGGAACCACAAGGTGCTTTCTATTGCTTCCCTAACTTTTCAGGTTTGTTGAACCGTGACATCAAGGGTAAGTCTGCAAAGAACACAATGGAATTAGCAGACATGATTCTGACTGATGTCAACGTGGCCATCGTGCCAGGCGAAGCGTTCGGAGCTCCAGGCTTTGCGCGATTCTCTTTCGCACTTGGCGATGCCGACCTTGTCGACGGCATTCAACGCATTATTGACTACGTGGCATAAACGCCAGCGCACGATTGTGTGCATCCGTATCTGTCTCTGCTACGGTGACGATTAGCGCATCAGTGAAATGATGTGCAGTACTCAATCCAGCGAAGTCCGGCGAAACTCCGGCACTGTCTCGCAACGGTGATGCTGGTCGGAGAAATCCGATCCAGACAAGTCCGGTCGCCTGTTTGTGTATGCGAAAACCGAACCTCGAAGGAAGGGCGGCCCGCGGAGAGTGCAGCGTCAGCTGTTTTCACTGTGCCCACTCTTCTTTCTCCAATTCCCTGGAGGAAGAACCATGTCAAATATCAGAATGTCTCGAATACGAGCACTTACCGCAGCACTCGCTGCAACTCTTGTCCTAGCGGCCTGTGGAAGTAGTGGCTCAACGCCAGACACCACAGTTGCCCCTGAAGTCTCACTTCGCATCGTGAGCTTGTCGCCAACAGCAACAGAGATGTTGTACGCCATTGGCGCTGGTGACCAAGTGGTTGCTGTTGATTCATACAGCACATTTCCTGCAGAGACAGCGACGAAAGTGACAAAACTGTCAGCGTTTGAACCAAATGCAGAAGCGATTCTTGGTTATACGCCAGATGTTGTGTTGATTTCGAATGATACGAACAAGATCAGTGAACAACTAATTGCAGGAAATCCGAAACTCCAGGTGTGGACTGGTGCTGCTGCAGCAACGTTGGACGATGTCTACAAACAAATTACAGAACTCGGTGCGCTCACTGGCCATGAAGATGATGCGGCGACATTGATTGACTCAATGAAGTCACGCATTGCTAAGGCAACAGAAAACATCTCGGCGCCTATGTCGCCGAAGTCATATTTCTACGAACTAGACAACACTTTGTATTCCGTAACTTCAAACACTTTTGTTGGCGCATTGTTGAAGCCTTTTGGCTTCACAAATATCGCTGACGGTGTTGAGGCTGGAAATGATTATCCACAACTCAATGCTGAAGTAATTGCAAAGGCAAACCCTTCCGTTATTTTCCTCGCTGATACCAAATGCTGTGCAACTAATGCGGCAGAAGTTGCCAAGCGTCCAGGCTGGGCAGGAATTGATGCCGTGAAAAATGGTCAGATTGTGGAACTTGATGATGATGTTGCCTCACGTTGGGGACCCCGTGTTGTCGATTTGTTAGAACAAATCTCTGCAGGGATAATGGCCGCAAGTAAGTAACCAGTAGAGATTTCGACTGCAATGAGTATGCGTGGTGCAAGCCAGTGGTGGATTCCTGGTGCTGTTGTTGCGCTCGCATGCTCATTGTTGCTCGGAGTGATGATTGGGCCCGCCGGCCCCACTTGGTGGCGCGTGCCACTGGAACTACTAAATCGACTTCCACTTTTGTCAATTGATAGCGGATTGACAGAAACACAGTGGGCAATTGTGTGGCAGATACGTGCGCCACGTGTTGTGCTTGCTGCACTCGTCGGTTCAACGCTGTCCATCGCTGGCGCCAGCTATCAAGGTGTTTTTCGTAATCCACTCGTAGACCCGTATCTGCTGGGAGTGGCCGCTGGTGCTGGTCTTGGCGCCACCATAGTTATTACCGTGAACCGTTCCAGCACAAGTAGCTGGATCATTGACCCACTGCCGTTGATTGCATTTAGCGGCGGTCTGATTGCAGTTCTTGTTACGTATCTTGTGGGAACAACAGGTAAAGGTGAACGCAGTTCCATCAGTTTGGTACTTGCTGGTGTTGCAGTGACATCGTTAGCAACAGCAGCACAAACATTCCTTCTCCAACGCAACTCTGACGTTATTCGTCAGGTGTATTCATGGATCCTTGGCCGCTTGTCGAGCGCAACATGGAGTGATGTTCGTTTGGTTGTGCCGTATGTAGTCTTTTCCACCGTGGTGTTGTTGTTGCATCGCCGCTTGCTTGATGTGTTGCGGGTTGGTGATGAAGAGGCAACTGCACTGGGCGTGAATGTGTCGCGCGTTCGACTTGTTGTCGTTATCGCCGCAACTCTCGGAACTGCATCGGTTGTGGCAGTGAGTGGCCTCATTGGTTTTGTCGGCATTATCGTACCTCATGCGGTGCGACTAGTCGTTGGCACTTCGTATCGACTCGTGTTGCCCATTTCGTTGCTCTTCGGCGCTGCGTTCTTGATACTCGCTGACATCCCGGGTCGAGTGTTGGACAATCCAGCAGAAACTCCGATTGGTGTTGTCACTGCGTTCCTCGGAGCTCCATTTTTCTTGCTCATCTTGCGCACACGAAAGAACGAACGATGACATCTTTAGCGTTTGATCAGGTCAGAGTCGAATATTCAAAGCGCACTGCGGTGGCTGCATTTACTGACACCGTGAAACCCGGCGAGTGGTTGTGCATCATTGGGCCAAATGGCGCTGGTAAGTCGTCACTGTTGCGCGCCATTGCCGGTGTTGTTCCGCATTCCGGTCGAATATTGGTTGACGGATCACCGCTGACTGCACGGTCGTCTCGTCGTCGTGCTCAATTGATCGCATATGTGCCGCAATCGCCCGTGTTGCCGTCTGGCATGACTGGTGCAGAGTATGTGCTGCTCGGTCGTAATCCATTTGTTACACATTTTGGTCGCGAATCAGAACTTGATCACTCGATGGTTGATGATGTTATTGAACGCCTCGACTTAGCCGGCCTTGCAACACGCGATGTCGACACACTGTCAGGTGGCGAACGACAACGATTGGTGATTGCGCGTGCCATCGCACAAGAAGCACCAATCTTGCTGCTCGATGAACCAACAGCAGCTCTTGATATCGGTCATCAGCAACAAGCGTTGGAATTGGTGGACACATTACGACTTGAACATGGACTGACGGTTGTCTCCTCAATGCACGATTTAACACTTGCGGGGATTTACTCGGATCGCTTGGTGCTCATCCATGAAGGACATACGGTCGCTTCTGGTATCGCCCGAGATGTTCTTAACGCCAGTGTGCTCGCAGAGTTCTACGGAGCAAATGTACGGGTGCATCATGATGAAGACGGAACCATTGTTGTGGTTCCGAGCAAGAGGGAAGCACTGAAATGAAACCAGATGAACCACCCATGGAAGATCCGAGACCCGACGAGCTCTCCATAACAGAGTCTCTCGTTGTTCTGCATACTGGTGGTGGCAAAGGAAAGACGACGGCAGCTCTTGGTACTGCTATGCGCGCAGCCGGTCATGGATGGAATGTTGCATTTCTGCAGTTCATGAAATCCGCAGATTGGCTGACTGGTGAAGCAAAATCATGTCGTGATCTTGGAATTCATTTCGAGTGTCTCGGTGATGGTTTCACTTGGGATTCAGCCGACATTGATGGTGATATCGCACGGGCTAAAGATGCATGGAGTAAGGCGCGCTCATTAATCTTGGCTGGGAATCACCAATTGGTCGTACTAGATGAGTTGACATATCTATGCTCATGGAGCTGGATTGATGTCGAAGACGTTGTCACA
This sequence comes from Bifidobacterium breve, assembly GCA_945878785.1. Classification (GTDB taxonomy): domain Bacteria; phylum Actinomycetota; class Acidimicrobiia; order Acidimicrobiales; family Ilumatobacteraceae; genus UBA2093. The sequence goes on from CAMDVC010000010.1 coordinate 9,195, forward strand.
GTGATTTCCGACAGACCGAGGCATGTCTCTGTAGTGATTACGGGACGTGATGCGTTGCCCCAACTGATTTCACTGGCTGACACTGCCAGTAATTCCATGAGTCTTCATCATGCATATGACCGCGGTGTTGCGGCACTCAAGGGCATCGATTTCTAGTGGGGAACTATTGGTTCATCACGGGCGGTGTTCGCAGTGGAAAAAGCTATTTTGCCGAGCAGTTAGCGGCGTCCTGGGAAACCGAAGTTGTCTTTCTCGCTACAGCTGAAGCGATTGATGATGATATGACGGAGCGTATTATCAATCATCAAAAGTCTCGACCACCAGAGTGGATTACGATTGAAGAACCGATGGATGTCAGTGGTGCTCTTGGTGGCATTCCGTCCTCTTCAGATGTCGTCATAGATTGTCTGACGGTCTGGGTCGGGAATCTTTTTCATCACGCGATGACCGTTGAGAATATTGAATCAAGAGCGCATCGCCTTGTTGATCGTCTAGCTCTCAGAGAAGGCCGAACTGTTGTTGTTTCTAATGAAGTAGGGATGGGAATTCACCCAGAATCCGAGATGGGTCGTCAGTATCGAGATTGTTTGGGTCGTGTCAACTCGATTGTTGCTGCCGGCTCTGCATCCTCGGTCTTCATGTCTGCCGGGAGAGCAATAATTCTTCAGGATGTGCAGACTTTGATATGAAGTCTGCAATTCATGATTTGAAAGTTGCGACTGCATTTCTCACGCGCATTCCGGTCTCACATGGCCCCGTTCTCTCGATGGGTGGAGTCAGCTCGTGGTTTCCAATTGTCGGAGCAGTTGTTGGCTTAATAGCCAGTGGTGTGTGGGTTGTTGGAAACACTGTCCTTGCCCCTCTTAGTGCAAGCGCATTGACAATTGCCGTCATCGTTTTGATTACTGGAGCTTTTCATCATGACGGCTTGGCAGATTCTATGGATGGTCTAGTTGGTGGCTGGAATCCCGAACAACGTCGGGAAATTCTGAAGGATTCCCGTCATGGAACATACGGAGTGATGGCACTGGTGCTGCAAGTGGCAATTCAAGTGACGTTGTTGTCCGAATTGTCGGTTGCCTCAGGCGTTGTTGCACTGGTGATCTGCCAATCAGTGGGCCGGGCTGCTGCTGTCTGGATTATGAAATCTGGTGATGGGATAAGTGAAGGTCTCGGAGCAAATTATGTCAGCGATGTCAAAGTCCGCAACATTGTGTTTGCAACGTTGACGTGCTTTTTGCTGATGGGCAGTTTGATGGGTCCCATGTTTGTCATTGTCGCTGCAGTCGTGTATCTGGTGAGCAGATTGTTTGCGCAATGGGCCATCAAGAAAATCGGTGGCATTGTTGGTGATGTCTTGGGCGCAACCGAGCAAGTCGGTGAATCCGTTGCACTGTTGACAATTGTTGTTTTGGTTCACCAAGGTGTGACTATTCCATGGTGGTGAGATAATGACGTCGAATGAACATTGGGTTGGCAGACTCTGTGAGCGCTATGACGCGGTTCTGTTTGATGTAGGAAACACTCTTGTCGAGCAGTCGTTCCCGGGGACGCCGCTGGACGAAGTCAAGGTGATCGTGCTCCGCGGGGTCGTTGAAGCAGTCGCAGCCCTCGATGGTCGAATCGCCATGGGTCTCGTCTCGAATACAAGCGAGATGGGCGCATCAAGCATTCGGAAGTTTCTTGACTCAGTTGACCTTGGGTCTCCTTTCCCAGTCATTGTTGCTACCGCTGAATTGGGAATCCATAAACCGGATCCCGCTCCACTCGTAGAAGGGGCGCGACAATTAGGTGTCGACCCTGTTCGATGCCTATATGTGGGCGATAACGAGACAGATCTGATTGCAGCGACTCGAGCAGGGATGGATTTTTGTTTTTCTGGTCCAGATCTTGAGTGGATTCTTTCTCGCTATGCGCGTAACGAAGCTTCTCCATTTGCTCGTGCTCGTGCATTTCAACGCGGAGTCGACGCGGATTTTGGGCTTCAGTGTGAGGGCGAAATCAACTCGTTGGCAAAGCCACCCGGATCACTGGGAGACCTTGAGACGGCAGCTATACGAATTGCGTCAATTCAACGCAGAATTGACCCGCGAATAGACCCGATTGCTGCAGCAGTTTTTGTAGCAGATCATGGCATCGCCGAAAGTGATGTGGTGACGCCATGGCCGTGGACAATTACAAAGGACATTGCGAAGTTAATGGCTGCGGGGAAGGCGTCTGCTTCAATCTTTGCACGTTCGTCTGATGTGTTCCTTGAAATTGTGAATGTTGGAATAGCCACAGGAGACTCACCCGAAGGTGTGCGTGATGAAGTGATACGCAAGGGGACCTCTGACATTCGAAGTGGACAGACAATGTCACCTGACGACGTGCTTGCTGCTCTCGATGTTGGTGTTAACACTGCGTCACGTCTCATTGCTGGCGGCTCACGGGTTCTCTGCGTCGGTGAAGTCGGAATTGGAAACACCACCTCGGCTGCGGCCCTGATTTCTTGGTGCACAGGGCTCAACCCACGCATTGCAACAGGTGTTGGCTCTGGTATTCCTGAGGATGCGCTTGAACGCAAGCGTCAGATTGTTGCTGACGCTGTCGAATCACTCGATCAAAATCTTGATGCTCTTGAAGCTTTGGGAAGAATCGGTGGGCTTGAAATCGCCGCGATGGTCGGTCTGATGATTGAGGCTGCATCGGTTGGTGTCCCGGTGATTCTTGACGGTGTGATTACTCTTTCCGCTGCGTGCATTGCCGAAAAACTGTGCCCTCGGATATCTGCATCAATGATTGCCAGTCATCAGTCGCCGGAGCCGGCAACGGTCGCAGCGCTTGAGTTCCTGGGTCTTCAACCATTGGTCAATCTGGGAATGCGCGTCGGCGAGGGAACTGGTGCGTTGGCAGTTGTGCCGCTGTTGCGTTCAATGTGCAATGCGATTTCTGAAATGGCGCGACTCACCGACCTGTGAATCAGTGCTCAAAAGCTTGACCAGTACACTTTTGTTGTGCCTCGCCCCTTAGATCCACGCCTGCTTGATTCATGCGTTGAAGGTGTGGCGGCCACTCATCAACGTCTGTTGGAAGTGGTTGACTCTCTGACTGCAGAACAGTTCGCGGCGCCGTCGTCATTGCCTGGCTGGAATAGAACAACTCTTATTGGCCATCTCACCATGAATGCACATAGCTACTTACATCTCCTTACATGTGCAGGAAAGGGAGAAGAAGGTGAGCAGTATCCCGGGGGTGTTGAAGCCCGTAACGCTGGCATCGAAGTTGCAGCGAAGTGGAGCCCCGAGCAGGCAACGAAAGAATTACGAAAAGCCGTGTACATGTTGGAAGGTGCATGGGCTGGTGCAACAAATGCAACGTGGAATGGAACTGGAACGGTTGTTTCAGGGTCTGTAATAGCAATGCATGATGTGCCGTTTCTTCGTTGGCGTGAATGCGTCATCCACCTGACTGACCTTGATGTTGGTATCGGGTATGACCAGTGGCCAGATTTCTACGTTCGGCTCGAACTCGAACGACAGAAAATGGCGTGGGCAGCAAGCCACCCAATGGGCTTGACACAAATTCCACAAGCAGCATTAAAACTAAATGAGAAACATCGCCTCGCATGGTTGCTACAGCGTGCAGATGTAGAAGGCCTGCCAAAGGGTCCAGGGTTGTGAACCTTCAGACACTTTTGTCTGTAACCAATCTGCCGATGCAGGGCTAGAGCGTTCGCACCACGATGTGGTGCAGCATTGCCGTGGGGCCATCCATGAATCCATCACCAGTTGAGACAAAACCGAGTCGTTCGTAGAAACCTAAGGCACTGTCACGAGCTCGCGCCCATGCAATTGTTGCTCCTCGCTCGATTGCCAATGCGATTCCAGCCTCAACGAGCAATGCACCAAGTCCCTCGCCCTGCAAGTGACCTGCAACTGCCATTCCTTTTAGTTGCATTGCAGTTATGCCTGGCTTCTCTGGGCATTCCTTCATAAACCACGATGACGTGGCAATGGCAGTGCCTTCTTGGAAGATTGCGAAATGCACAACGTCTGGGTAAGAGTCTTCGGGGTAATTGCAATCTGTTGCTGGGGTGCCTTCGCGTAACACTGCAATTCGTAGTTGCATGACATCAGTCAACGCGACTTCAGAAACTGTGTACGTCACGGTTGAACTGAAGCAACACGCACAGCATTGCCGTTATCTCGTGCGCTGCGGTACATAGCTTCCACGATGCGATGTGCTTCTAATGCAATGGAGAAATCAGGAAAGCCTGGCGTGCCATCGACTGTGGCCTTAACGAATGCACCATCTGGGTTCGCATCGCCGATTACAAGTGGAGCTGTCTTTTCTAAAAGTTCTGTTCCTTCAAGAGAACCTGTAGTGCCGTCTGTGTCGCTCCAAGTAACCGGGCCAAACCAGTCGTTACCAGCGATAACAACTGTGCGGTTCTCGCAAAAGACTTCAACATTGCGCAGGCTGGGGCGTGACAAATTGTCATGCCAAATTGTTGTCAATGTTCCGACAGCGCCGTTTACAAAACCAATTGAAGCTGCAACAACATCTTCGATTCCTTCAATGCCGTGCCGATAGGTAGCTCGTGCGCTAACAGAGTCAACATCTCCAATCAGGAATCGCAACATGTCAACATCATGAATGCTGTGTTCCAACAATGTGCCAGCACCAGCTTTCGTTACGTCGCCACGCCATGTTGATTTGTAATGGCCTTGCACCGGAATGAATTGATCATCACGAAACACCACGGCCATTGGCGCGCCAGCTGCCGGATCAGAAATCAGTTCGCGTGCCCATAAATATGCAGGGGATCGTCGAAGGATCAAACCGCATTGATGAGTTAACCCACTGGCGGTTGCTGCGGTATGCATGTCGTTCGCCTCGCGCAAACCGATGCTTAACGGCTTTTCACAGAAGAATGGCTTCCCTGCTGTAATGCACTTCTCAACGAGTGATTGATGTTCGCTAGTCCATGTGCAGATGTACACCATGTCGCTCGACGCGATCACTTCATCTGCTGATGCCATGACAGTGCTTCCCGATGCTTGCGCAAAGGTTGCAGCACGTTCAGCATCAATATCAAAGCACCCACCACGTGTCATTGGCACACCGCTGATCTTCAGCATCTTTGAATGGAACGTGGCTATATGGCCAGTTCCCACAAAGCCAACAATTGGTAAATCTGTTGAAGACGCCACAGAGTGAATTGTAGTTACGGGATTAGCAGTACGCGACCGAATGCCTTGCGGCTTTCGATATGGCGGTGTGCGCCGGCAGCATCAGACAACGGGAATATTGAGTCGATAACAACTGTCAATTCCTTCTTTGAGATGCGAGCAATGAGGCTCTCGATCATTGGGTGAGTACGGGTTGGGTTCATCGCCATCTCGGCACCAAGGAAAACACCAGTGATAGATGCGTTCTTACCCATGATTGCGCCAATTTCTGGCGGTCGTGGTTCGCGTCCTGCACGGCCAACCCAACTGATGCGGCCGCGATACGCCAACATGGCAACGCTGCCTTCCAAAGTGGAACCACCAACAGAGTCAACAACCAAGTTCACGCCTGCACCCTTTGTGTATTCCAGCACTTCTTTTGCTGCATCTACTTTTGTGTAGTTGATGCCATGGTCAAGCCCGTAATCCTTCAAACGCTCAAGGCGTTCGTCACTTGACGCTGTTGCAAGCACAGTCGCGCCAGCAGCTTTTGCCAATTGAATACCTGCGAGGCCAACACCACTTGCTCCGGCCTGAATCAGAACAGTTTCACCGGCCTTCAAACGACCGAATTCAAACAAGCAATCGTCTGCTGTGCCGAATTCAATTGGTATTCCTGCAGCTTCTTGTAATGACAATCCTGCAGGCACTGCCCATACGGCAGCAGCCGGAACACTGATGACTTCAGCATGCGATCCGAATCCCATAGTGGCAACTACTTGTTGTCCTTTTGTAAACGCGGTGACACCTTCGCCAACTTCGCGCACAATGCCTGCCGCTTGGTAGCCAACGATGTGGGGCTTGGTTGCTAACGCACCACCAGTTCTGTTGAGTGTGTCGCCACCTTGAATTGCAATTGCTGCAACATCAATCAGTACTCCACCTGGGCGCAATAGTGGCTCTGCCACATCTTCGTATGTAAGGACCTCAGGTCCGCCAGTCTGGTAATAAACAGCAGCTTTCATGCAGGTGACGCTACTTGTAGTTGCAGAGAATGTGGTTACTGGGCAATGACTTAGACAGTGAGAGGCTTTGCAAGGCGCAACGTTGCAAGTTCTGCAGGGGCAGAAAGTCCAGCCAATGCAATGTCGTAATCAGGCAACTCATAAACGTCGCCATCGTCAGTAATCATGATGAACCTGTCAAAGTTTGCAAGGAATGTGCGGTCGTGGCTTACCGCAATCACAGTGCCTTCGAAACCTTCAATGGCGCGCTCAAGTGCTTCAGATGAATCAATGTCAAGGTTGTCGGTGGGCTCATCAAGCAGCAACACGTTGTGGCCAGCAAGTTCAAGGCTCAGAATTTCAAGGCGTGCTTTCTGTCCACCTGACAACGTTTGGAATTCTTGGCGCGCATTGTTGCGTAAGCCGTAGCGAGCAAGTGCCCCCATTGATTTTTGTTCGTCACTCAATCTGTCGCGAACAATCTCGATGCATTCACGTCCATGAAACTCTGGTCTGTCGTTCACTTGGTTGAACATGCCGACAGAAGTGCGAGGCCCGAACGTGATGTTGCCCACTAGGCCTTCTGCTTTGCCGTTCAACGCGTTGAGCAAGTGAGTCTTTCCGGTCCCGTTCGGGCCAATAAGCCCGAGGCGCTCGCCAAAGTGCACTTCATCAGAAAATGGCATGAACAATTCACCAATAGCAACTGCTTCGAACTTCACAACACGACGGGCAGAGTCTGCACCACGGAAGCGAACATAAATCTGTTGATCTGCAACTGGTGGGGGAGGCGGCCCCGCTTTCACAAACTTTTCCCAGCGTGTTTCGGCGCCGTTCGCTTTTGTTGCATTCTTAAAGTTCTGTGCTGCACGTTGCTTCATGATCTTCATGTGATGAAACAGTCGACGCTCTTCATCGTTCCAGCGCTTCAAGTCGTCGCCCAATAGTTCCTGACGCTTCTGTCGTGCTTCGGGGAACGTGACATACGAACCGCCGTGCACCCATGCACCTGAACCTTCAACAGCAACGATCTTTGTTGCCACGCGCTCTAACAACGTGCGGTCATGGCTCACCATCAGGATCGTGCTCTTACACGCTTTGATTTGTTCTTCCAACCAGCCACGTGTCGGAATATCAAGGTAGTTATCTGGTTCGTCAAGAAACAGCACGTCAGCACCTGATGTCAACAACAAGTCGAGAACAAGGCGTTTGCGTTCTCCACCAGATAACTGACTAACAAGGCGAGTGGCGAAGTTGTCAACGGGCGTCTTCACACTGCGTTGCGCTGATGCAGCCCATTGGGTCTCAAGGTCATACCCGCCAAGGTCACCCCAGTCGCCAAGTGCTTCGGCGTATTTCATGCCGTCGTCTTCACCACTCATCATTGCTTTTTCAGCAGCGAACAGTTTCTTTCCTGCTTCACGAAGTGCAGTTGGGGCAACTTCAATCAACATGTCGCGCAAACTGTCGTCGGGCTTGCTCATGCCAACGTCCTGAGTCATCTGCAAGAACGTGCCGCCAATACTGAACTCACCGTCGTCTGCTTCGTATTGACCTGTGAGAATTTTCAAGATGGTCGATTTACCAACACCATTGGGTCCAACAATTGCCGCGTGCTCTCCGGGAGATACGCCAAAGCTGACATCAAAGAACAATTGGTCTGCGCCAGGAGGCGAATAAGCCAATTCAGATACAACCACGCTGCTCATGTTCAGCTCCCGAGTTCTTCGGTGAGTTCCAACCACTGAGTTTCAAGCGATTCAATTGCTGTTTGCAAAGCAGCCAGCTCTTCGCCCAACGCGGCAAGTTTCTTATGGTCGTTACCAGCATCAGCGATGTCTTGATACAACGCTGTCTGGCGCGTTGTGCGCTTCGTCATGTCTTTCTCAACATTCGCAATCAGTCTGTTCAAGGTGCTTGGGCTACGTGATGACTTCTGCTTCGCAGGTTTAGTCGATGATGACCGCTGCGTTGGGGCAGAACGTGGAGTAGTTGTACGTGCGGAACGCTGTTGTAGCCATGTTGCAACACCACCGGGTACTAATGCGGCACCGCCTTCGCCGTCAAGGGCCAAAATCTCCTCCACAGTACGGTCAATAAATGCGCGGTCATGGCTAACAACAACAACAATGCCTGGCCAATCATCAAGGTAATCCTCAAGTGCGCGCAAAGTATCAAGGTCAAGGTCGTTCGTTGGTTCGTCCAGCAACAAAACATTGGGTTGTTCAATCAGTGTGAGAAGCAATTGCAAACGACGACGTTCTCCGCCCGACAATGTGCTCAATGGTGCGAATTGTGCATCGCCATCAAACCAGAATCGCTTCATTAGGTTCAAGTCTTCAACTGAAGGCGAGCCCTTGTCGCCAGCAACAACGTCGCGCACTCGCGTAGATAAGTCGAGTTCTTTGCCCAACTGGTCGTAGTAACCCACCAACACTGTTTTTCCAATATCAATGGTGCCAACGGTCGCTGTAAGGCGCCCAGCAATCATGTCGAGCAATGTGCTCTTGCCTGCACCGTTTGGCCCAACAATTCCTAAACGATCGCCAGGTTCCAGTGCATGATCAAAAGCATGCAGCACTTCATGACCATCTGGCCATGTGAAACCAACTCCTTGCATCTCGATGCCCTTTGAACCGAGTCGCTTGCTACCAAGGTCTAATCCCAATTCACCTTGTCGTGCTGGGCCATCTGGTTTATTCGCGATAAGTGCTTCAGCAGCAGCAATACGTGCCTTTGGTTTTGCGGTTCGCGCAGGTGCGCCACGGCGCAACCACGCAAGTTCTTTCTTCGCAGCGTTTTTACGCACTTGTTCTGCTGTTGCTGAGTTCTCTTCGCGCTCTGCACGAGCAGCCAAGTAGGCGGCGTATCCAGACCCGGCATTTTCTCCAGCAGGAATATGCAAGTACGCATGTCCGCGGTCAATTTCCAAGACACGGTTAGTTACGCGGTCGAGAACATGTCGGTCGTGCGTAACAATCGCAAGCCCACCAGGGAAACGCGCAAGTGTCTCTTCAAGAAATCCGATTGCATCAAGATCCAAATGGTTCGTCGGCTCGTCAAGAATCAGACAGTCCCATTCGCCAGCAAGAAGTCGCGCCAACGCAACTCGCTTTAACTGGCCACCAGATAACTCGCGTGTGTCGGCTTCAACCATGTCGCCCATGCCAAGTTTGTCCAGCATTGCTTCGCCCTGCCATCCGCCACCCACAGCATCACGCACGGTTCCGTTCGGCAACACAGGTAACTGTGGCAACACACCAATGCGTGCTCCACGACCAGTGCGCACAACACCAGCATCAGGTCGTAGTTCACCAGACAAAATCCGAAAGAGTGTGCTCTTGCCACAACCATTGAGGCCGACCACGCCCAAACGGTCACCAGTGCTCAACGTAATGGAGACATCTTCGAACAAGGGACGACCAGGACGAGACGCCTTGAGCCCTTCAGCATCAATCAGAATCATGTCAGTCCCGACTGCCCGCAAGAATTGGAATCAATGTGAGCGCAGGTTCGTCAGCTTCTAGGCGTTGCAGCCTGTATTTGCTTTGGAACAGTGCAACAAGTTCGCCATCGCTACGACGCAAGATACGAATGCCGCCAATTTCACGTAAACGTGGAATTGATTCTTTGTCGGTTACACGAATTGCTTGATAATCAGCATTCAAGATTTCAGCTGGTGCATTGAATTCGTGCTGCAATCGATGAGCCAATACTTCAAACTGCAGTTGACCAACGGCTGCAAGCACTGGGTCGGCATCTCCCATGTCTGGGTCGCGCAAAACCTGCACCACACCTTCTTCATCAAGCTGTTGCATACCGCGACGGAACTGTTTGAACTTTGATGAATCAAGCGGGCGAGCAGTGGCAAACACTTCGGGTGCGAATCGGGGCAGCGCCGGAAATGACACTGCTTTCCCTGCGTGCAAGGTGTCACCAATTTGCAATCCTGATGTGTTGATAAGGCCAATCACGTCGCCAGGAAATGCTTCTTCAATCGTTTCGCGTTCAGAGCCAAATGCAGTGGTGGCATATTTCGTACCAACGTTCTTTGCGGTACGTGCGCAATCAACCTCCATGCCACGTTCAAACTTCCCTGAACAAATTCGCGCAAATGCAATGCGGTCACGGTGGTTCGGGTCCATGTTGGCCTGAATCTTGAAAATGAAAGCGGCGAAGTCAGCTTCCAGTGGGCGAGGGTCGCCGTCAACGTCTTTGCGTGGAGCAGGAGCCGGCACAAGATCAACCACTGCGTCGAGAAGCATTTGCACACCAAAGTTGGTGATTGCAGATCCCACAAAGACGGGCGTACTTTCACCGGCAAGAAAACTTTCAATATCGACATCGGCGCCAATTGCATCAAGAAGTCCGCATCCGTCGAGCGCTTGCTTCCACGCTGGGCCTTCATCAATTGCTGCTTGCTCTGCACTAACAATTTCTTCTGGTGCAATGGAAGAACCACGTGCAACACGAGTGAAGCGCACGAAGTCACCAGTGCGCCTATCAATCACGCCGCGGAAATCTCCAGACTGACCAACTGGCCACGTAACTGGAGTCGGGCGCAAGCCAATTTGCTGTTCTACTTCATCTAGCAGTTCCAACGGGTCACGGCCAGGTCTGTCGTACTTGTTGAAAAACGTAATTACGGGAAGGTTCTGCGCGCGGCATACTTCAAACAATTTTAATGTTTGTGGTTCAATACCTTTCGCAACGTCAAGCACCATGATGACGGCATCAACCGCAGACAGCACGCGGTACGTATCTTCAGAGAAGTCACGGTGACCTGGAGTATCGAGCAAATTGAACACGCAATCGCGATACGGAAACTGCAACACAGTTGATGAAATTGAAATTCCGCGCTGACGTTCCATCGCCATCCAGTCAGACGTTGCAGCACGCCTGTCACCGCGTGCCTTCACAGCACCACCGGTCTGAATCGCACCTGCATAGAGAAGGAACTTCTCAGTAAGAGTGGTCTTTCCTGCGTCAGGGTGCGAAATGATGGCGAATGTGCGCCTCGTGGCCGCTTCGCTCAGGATTTCAGGTGATTCAGACACTCAACGAGCCTACGGGGG